>JBMTWK010000200.1:0-6141 GCA_049452395.1 Prochlorothrix sp.
GGGCTGGGGGACGCATTGGGGCTAGGACTGGGGTTCGGGCTAGGACTGGGGACGGGGCTAGGGCTGGGGACAGGGCTAGGGCTGGGATCAATGGGGACGGGGGTGGGAGAGGGGGAGGGCATTTCCTCGGCAAAGAGGGGCTTGGGGGGTGGGGTGGTGAATTGTTCCAGGAGGTAGCGGGCCGCTGCAATGGAACCTGTCAGCAGCAGGACCAGGCCGAGGGAGACTCCCAAGATAAATCGCAGTAGATTAGACAGATTCATAGGCTGGGTCGATCAAGCGTGGGTCGATCAAGCATAGGTCGATCAAGCATGGGTCGATCAAAACAGGGGCAACGGGGCCGATCGAGTTGCCCTACAGCATAAGGGGTAAGCCCCATAAGGGCTAGTCTTTTTTGCTGTGTGTTTGATCGTCTGTTTTGTGGTCTGTTTTATGGTCTGTTTTTCTCTGTGCTGTGGGACTGCTTTCCCCTGCGATCGCGGCGGAACTAAACGCGGGCAAGATGCCCACCCTAGAAAGGGGATGGGAATTGCCGCTCTGCTGGACTAGAAGGGCTGGCTTACTGGCTCTGTTACTCCTGGGCTTGGATCCAGGCTTCCCGGACTTGGGGCACGGCCAGCAAGACCTTGGTATCGGTCAGCAGGCGATCGCCCCAAAGCTGCTCTTGGAGAAATTCCACATCGCCATAGCGACTATCGGCAGTGAGGGCGGTGATGGCTTGGGTAATGGCGGCCCGATCGCCCTGGGTATAGCGGGCGACGGCGACGGCGAATTGGGGTTCTACGGCTTCTGCGTTGATGGCCAGTGCTCGTTGCCAATGGTCGAGGGCGGCAGCGGCATCCCCCTGCTCATATTTCACAAGGCCAATGTTATTGATCGCTTCCCAAAAGTCTTCTTTGGCTTCTAGGGCAGTGGCATAGGTGGAGAGGGCGAGGGCGTAGTTCTTTTGGACGTAGTAGACGTTACCCAGGTCGAACAGGGCACCGGGCACCCCTGGCTCTAGGCGCAGGCCGGACTGGAGGGATTCGATCGCCCGATTGTAGTCCTGCTGGCGGAAGTAGGCCGACCCCAGGGCAAACAGCAAGGTTGCTTCCTCTGGCTCTAGGGAGCGGGCCATTTGGAGCGCGTCGATCGCGGCTTCTGTTTCCTGGGTGCGGATGCGAATATCGGCCACTAAGGCCCACATGCGATAGTCTCCGGGGACCAGTTGGGTCGCCAGTTCAGCCCGCTGAAGTGCCAGGGGATACTGCTGAAATTGGGCTAACTGGGCGGCTTCCTGGGCCAGTTCTAACCCCCGCTGCTCCAGTTCTTTGAAGTCTAGGGTGACGGTGTGGGGGGTTAAGCCATAGGCGGGGGGGGTCAGCAGTCCGGCGATCGGCAGTCCACTGGCAACCAGGAGGGAAGTGAGGACGGTAAGGGGCTTCAAGGCGATACGCTTCACGGTTTCAGGGCTGATAAGGGAACAGAACAGATGGGGAAAGATGGGCGGTTGGAGCTGAGCGCAGGCAGGGCTTGGACGGGTGGCCTGCGGGTTCCACGGTTGAGATGCTCCCAGGCTCAAACTGTCCGAAGCTCAGTAAGATGGAGTCATCCAGATCACGTCATTACCACTGAATTCCACCAGAGTTTATCCGGATTCAACCAGAGGAGTGTTCATGAGCATCATATCCCTACTTGGGCTGGTTCTCGGCCTAGGTTTGCTGGTCTTGGGGGCAGAAATTTTAGTCACCGGAGCCTCTCGTCTGGCGGCGGCTCTGGGTCTTTATACCCTTGTGATTTGGTTTACGATCGTGGCCTATGGCACCAGTGCCCCAGAGTTGGCCGTTAGTGTTAAGGCCAGTTGGGCTGGGGAAGCGGGCTTAGCCATCAGCAATGTGGTCGGCAGCAATATTTGTAATGTGCTGCTGATTTTAGGACTGTCTGCGGTGATTACCCCCCTGGTTGTTGCCCAGCAAATCATTCGCCTTGACGTACCGATTATGATCGGGGTTTCCCTGCTGCTGTTGCTGTTTGGCCTGGATGGCAATATCAACCGCTGGGAGGGCTTACTGCTGTTTGCGGGGGCGATCGGCTACACCACCTTTCTCTTTACCCAGGGCGGCAATGAAGAAAACGAGGCCGTGCAGGAAGAATATAGCAACGCCTACGCTTTTCTAGAGCAGTTATCGCTACCCCGCTGGATTTTGAACTTGGGACTGGTGATTGCTGGGATTGTAACCTTAGTCTTTGGCTCGAACTTGATGGTAGATGGGGCGGTGAAGATCGCCCAAGCCTTGGGGGTCAGTAGCATCATCATTGGCCTGACGATCGTGGCCATTGGGACATCTTTGCCGGAGCTAGCCACCTCGGTGATGGCCAGTGTGCGCGGGGAGCGGGATATTGCTGTTGGCAACGTGGTTGGTAGCAATATTTTCAATATTTTGGCCGTGGTTGGGCTGTCTAGCCTGGTCAGCCCCCAGGGTTTGATGATTGATTCCTCGGTGTTGCACTTTGACTTGCCCGTGATGTTGGTGGTGGCGGTGGGCTGTCTGCCGATTTTCTTTACGGGCAATATCATTAGCCGCTGGGAAGGAATGGTGTTTCTGGGCTACTACGGGGCCTATATCGTCTATTTAGTCCTCAAGGCGACGGAACACGATGCTTTACCCGTTTTTAGTCAAGCTGTGATTTGGTTTGGGGTGCCGTTGACGGTGATTACGGTGGTTACGGTGCTGTGGCGATCGTGGCGCAAGGGCAATCCCCCGGTGCTGCCTTTAGACGATGGTGCTCCGGAGGATCCAACCTCCTAGGATCTAACCCCCTAGACGGTCGCTCACCCGCCCCACGATCGGTCGAGTATCACATTTTGCAAACCTGGCCCTCGTAAGCCTTCCGGGAGTTTTGCTTGTAGTGCAGAATCAGCCTATGGTTGCTGCTGTAAGGCAGCATGGTTTGAATCCCAGCTCTAGCAAAGGAAAATTTCCGCCATGGTTAAGTCAATCGTGCAGTTGGTGGACGACCTGCCCGCCGACAATATTACGGTCAAGGTTCTGAAGGCGCTGGACTACCTCGCACCGGGGCAGTGGAGCAATCTGGTCGGCTTTGAGGCAACGGTGACGGCGCTGACGGGGGAGACCGATGCCCAGGTGTTGGCGCGGATGCGTGAGCGGGCGGATGCGGTTTATAACGCCCCCGATCGGGGCTACCAAGCAGCAGTACGACTGTATCAGACTGTGGATAAGGCCGATGTGGCCATGGCAACGGCAGCTCTGGCCAATAAAGTTGGGGAAAAGATCTCGTTTCTGTCGTTTTTGAACAAAATCACCCCCAAGGCCGACACCACCCAGACGATCGACTTGGCCCTCAAAATCGTCGTCGAAGTGCTGGCCTACAGCAAACTCAACGGCCTCCAGCCCAACCCCCAAGCCCTCGTCACCGCCCTCCAGAGCAACTATACCGATGCGGCTTTTCTGCGCATGGTGGCGCTGGTCTGCTTTGATGCCCTCTTGCCCCTGGGGCCAGACTTTGCCGCCAAAATCCAAGACTCCCTCAGCAGCCTAGATATGAGTGGCCTAGCCCAAAACCCGGTTTTTGCTGGGATCCAAGGGGATGTTCCCGGTGGGGGCACGGCGGAAAAGGCCAATTTCCTCAAGCAAAGTTTTGCAGCGGTGGAAGGTTGGATTAAGGGCTTGATCGATCGTACTGGCCTGACCCCCCAAGGTGTGACCCAAGGCTTGAGCAACTTTATCCAGATCGCAGACGATAATCTCGATTTTGTTGCCGCTTTCCTGGACCAAACCACCAATTATTACGAACATACGGGGATTCAGACCGTTGCTCGCCATTTAATTCTGGCGATCTACCCCGAAGTGAAAGCGGAAGTCGCAGCGGAAAAAGCTGCCGCCGCCAACAAGGTCGCCACAAAAACGGCTAGCGTTGCCCTGGGGGCCGTTGAGTCTGGGGCAGGGGTTTATCAGGTGGATCAGGCCGTTGAGGTCTGGGATGAGGATGAAGAGGATTGGTATGCGGCGAAAATCCTCAAGGTCCGGGAGAAAAAAGACGATACCCAGTACTACGTCCACTATGACGGCTATGGATCCTCAGAAGAGGAGTGGGTCTGGGGTGAGGATATCCGCGTGCGGGATCTGGACAACAGCGATGATGAGGGGTTTGCGGTGGGCCAGACGGTGAAGGTGTGGGATGACGATGAGGAGGAGTGGTACTCGGCGGTGATCCGGGAGATCCGTCGCCAGCAGTACTATGTCCACTATTTCGACACCGATGAGACGGAGGATGAATGGGTGGATCTGGATCAGATTTCCTAGGTTTGCGGCGACTTTGACCTTGAGGGCTATCTGACAGGGAATATCTACCTTTGCCTGTCAGAGTCTCGCTAGGGGTCGTGCCTCTGTGCCGACCCTCTTGTTATCACCGCAATTTGTTACCACCACAATCGGGGCAACCACGGGGGGATTGCCCCTACCACAATGGGTTAACCTGCCAAAGGGATAGGGATCTAAAGACAGCCCCCAACATAAACCCCAACGACACAGGACAGCATCGTTGGGGTTTTGGGTTCCAGGCCGATCGGGCTTGGGCTGGAAGTTTTTCGAGGTGATTCCGAGGTTATGCTGAGGCTATTCAGAGGCTATTCGGCGGTTATTCGGGGGTGCGTGCCCACACCGTCGATCGCCACATCAGGAGCAAAATAGCAGCCGAGACCAAGGCACCCAAGTTCCACTTGATGGAATTTTTGAACAGTTGTAGGCGGCTCTGGCTTAGGGCTGTTTGGGCTTGGGCTTCAATGTTGCTCTCACCCTCAGCGAGGGCCGTTTGTAACTCAGTCTTAATGGTGTCCGCTGGCTCCGTTAGATCCTCAGGGAAAATGGTGCGGTTGGTGATTTGGCTCACCAGACGGGCTAGATCTTCCTCGCTCTGGACTGAATCTAGATTGGTGCGGACCTGCTCCAGTTGGGTGCGTTGCTGCTGAATGGTGGCTTCGACCTGGGCATTGGTCCCGCGATAGAGGCGCAGGGTCGTAAAGCCAGACCAGGGAATCATCAAGAGGTAGATCACGCCAATGACAGCCGTTAGCCAGGAGGTGACACTCAGGACGGGTAGCTCCCAGGGTTGGCGCTTATCGAGTCCACCTGCAAAAACCAGGGCCAGTCCAATGATGGGGACCGGCATCCGCTCAATCAGTTGCCCAAAGACACCAAACTGCCAGGTCGGATTGCCAAATTCCGGGGGAATCAACAGTGCAATAACGTCAAACAGAGCCAGCAATAACAGGGCATAGCCAACCATGTGGGCCACATCAAAGGATGTGAGCAACCCGGTTCGGGATTTCCAGAGTTGGTTGATCGCTTGGGTAATTTGCCCACCTTCAGATTGAGTCATAGAACAAGTTGGTAAGGATTGCAGGAGTTGAGGGAGAGCTAGGGGGGAGGGCAGTTGGGGAACTGTGGCCCCCAGAAAAAACGATCGGGCGAAATACCCCAGGGGCTAAGCCTGGGGAAGGTTGTGCCGGAGTCCCAAGGGGTGAGGGCTTAGTACAGATCGTAGTAGGGATCGTAGTACGGGTTGGCGGGGGGCGCATTGGGAGGGGTCATCCGGTTGGCAGGGGGCGGGAGCAAGAGATCGTTGGCCCGGTAGTAGGACGGTCCGTAGGGAGCGGCGTTGGGGGGGTAGGGGATCGGCAAGCTGAGGGGCTGGGTCTGGGGTTGGGGCGGTGGGACTTGTTGGCTATTTTTGCGCTGTTGAACCAATAAAATCACCAAGCTGCCCAAAATCAGTCCTCCGCCGACGACTAGGACCACAATAATGCCGCCGAGACCCCACAGCATAATCACTTGGGTCGATCGACTTTGTTCATTGACTCGCAGGGTGGTGAGGAGATCGGAGGTCGATTGATCGGGTAAAGCCTGCTGAAGGGTGAGGATATCCATCGATCGCTGTTGGTTTTTAACTTGATCGATGACCCGTTCAGCCTCTAGGCGCTGGCTTTCGAGTTGGGACTTCAGGTCTTCGGTGGTTTCCCGTTGTTTTTCGAGTTGGGCCTTTAGCTCTTCGGTCAGTTTTTGCTGGCTTTCGAGCTGTTTTTGGAGATCGGCGGCGCGCTCCGTTTGCTCGGAAACTTGGTCGCCGAAGGTTTGGCTACCC
>JBMTWK010000201.1:0-6134 GCA_049452395.1 Prochlorothrix sp.
GTGGGGGGGAGTGGGGGGGGGGTTTTGTATTGTGAGTTTTGGGGTAAGGCTGGGGATTCTGGGGATTCTGAGAGTACTGGGGATATTAGGGATTCTGGGAATGCTGCGAATACCGGGGATATTAGGCATTCTGAGAATGCTGGGGATATTGGGAATTCCGGTGGGGGTGGTGAAAATCTAGCCTTAGCTGCTGGCTTTGATCATTCTGATGCGCCTAGTGTTACCTCCGCGAGTTTTAATCTGCTTTTGCAGCAAATTCAATTGGGACTGCAAGCCTTGCAGCTAAACCAGCAGGTGACAGCCCAGTACCAAAACTGGCCGGTGCCTACCTATACGTGGCGCTGTATTGGGGATGACTTTGAGCTAATTGCGGCGAATCGGGCTGCTGCGGAACTGACCCAACAGCAGGTTTTCTCCCACTTTGGTGCCCGGTTTAGTGTTCTCTATCGGGACTGGCCTGACTTGATTGAGGCGATGTGGACTTGTTTCCGGGAACGCCGCAACCTAAAACGGGAGATTTTCTACCCTTTTCGATCGTTGAAGATGAGTAAATGGCTCCGGGTGACCTATAGCTATCTAGCGCCGGATTTGGTCTGGGTTTATGCGGAAGATATTGACTCGGAGAAACGCATGGGTTTAGAGCTACAGGCGGCTAATTCTGCCTTGGAGCGGCAAATTCCCGATCGTACTACCCGGTTTGACCCGGATACCGTAGGCTTAGCCACAACGCTTCAGCTTACGCAGGTGGGCAGTTGGATCTGCTATCCCAATGGGGAGTACCTTTGGAGTGAAACGCTCTACCAAATTCTGTCTATTTCCAACCAGGATCCCCATGCCTATGCAACTTGGCGGAGCCGAGTTAATTCTAAGGATTGGGAGCAATATGAAAGAATTAAGGCGGAATATGCCACTAAAGCTAGTATAGATCCTTACACCCTAGAATATCGCTATTATCTTCCCGATTGCTTGCCCGAATGGCACCTGCTGAAAGGTCACTATGTCTATGATCCTGAAACTCAGGCGGTTGCCTATAGTCTGGGGGTTATTTTAGATATTACCGATCGCAAACAGGCGGAACTGGCCTTTGCACGATCGCACCAGGAGTTAGCAACCTTTAAGTCAGCCTTGGACCAAGCAGCGATCGTGGCGATCACCGATACCCAGGGTAAAATTATCTATGTTAAACAGAAATTTTGCCAGATTTCCGGCTATTCTGACCGAGAATTGCTGGGGAAAACCCATAGAGTGATTAATTCTGGCTATCATCCCCGTGCTTTTTTCCAACAGTTGTGGCGCACCATTAGCCAAGGTAAAACCTGGCGGGGGGAAATTTGTAATCGGGCGAAAACGGGCGATCTGTACTGGGTTGATACCACGATCGTGCCTTTTATCGATGAAACGGGCAAGGTTTTCCAATATCTGTCCATTCGCTTTGAAATCACAGAAACCCACAATAACCGTGAACAGCTCCAGCGCCTCAACCTCGATCTAGAACAGCAGATTACGAACCGCACCCAACAGTTGGTCTGTCAGGTCAGCTTACGGCAGCAGATTCTAGAAACCATGAGCGATGGCCTCTGCGTTTACCAGACGATGGATTACTACCCCTACGTCTATTTTACGCTGTGGAACTCCCGAATGGAGAGTATTACGGGCTATTCCATTGAAACGATTAATCGACTGGGTTGGCACCAGAGTCTCTACCCCGATCCGATGAACCGACAGCGGGCGATCGACCAACTGGCGCGAACTGACCAAGGCGAAACCCTCCAGGAGGAGGAATGGCGCATTACGCGGGCCGATGGGCAACAACGCTGGATCTGTATCTCTACCTCTTTGCTCCAACGCAATGAGGAAGCCCCCCAAACCCTCGCTGTGATTCAGGATATTACAAAGCGTAAAATTGCTGCGGAGGAGCTACAGGAGAGTGAGAGCCGCTTTAGACAGCTTGCGGAATCAATTAACCAGGTTTTCTGGCTTTTAGACCCAGAGACCTATGAATTTCTCTACGTTAGCCCTGCCTATGCCCAAATTTGGCAACAATTGCCCAGCCCCAGCAGCCGTGAGACTCCCCTCTGGCTCCAGACGGTCCATCCCGACGATCGTCGTCTGGTTACGCAAATGCTCCAGCAGTCGATTAAAACGGGCTATGACCAGGAATATCGCATTATTAATGCGAAGGGCGCGATTCGATGGGTGCGCGATCGGACCTTTCCCATTACCAACGCTGCGGGGGAAATTTACCGACTGGCGGGGGTAACAGAAGATATTACCGAGCAGAAGCAGGCAGAGGAAGAACTCCAGACCTTGGCGGCTCTGGTTGAGAACAGTACGGATTTTATTGCTCTGATTAACCTAGAAGGGCGGTTACTGTACCTTAATCCAGGGGGTTACGCCTTGCTGGGCCGCACGATGGACCCTGCTAACCATCCCCTCCACTTTGGCCAGTGCCTGTCTTCCGCCAGTCAACGCCACTTGATCACGGAACTGTTGCCGACCCTCCAAACGGTCCAAACCTGGCAAGGGGAACTGGAACTGTGGCACCGGGAAACGGCCCAACCGATCCCCTCGGTGGCCAAGGTTTTCACGATTTACCAACCCGTCACCCACCAGCCCCTGTGCTATGCAACGGTGATTCGGGATATTCGCGATCGCAAGCGAGCCGAAGAAGTGCTCCAGAGCCTTAATGCAGAGCTGGAAGAACGCATCATCCAGCGCACGGAACAACTGCAACGGGCCAAGGAGGCGGCTGAGGCTGCAAACCAGTCTAAAAGCGCTTTTTTGGCTAATATGAGCCATGAGTTGCGCACGCCCCTCAATGCCATTTTGGGCTATGCCCAGCTTTTGGTCAAAAATCCTGACCTGTCTGCCAAACAGGTGCGGCAACTGACGGCCATTAATAACAGTGGGGAGCATCTGCTGGGCTTAATCAATAATATCCTGGATATGTCTAAGATTGAGGCCGGTTACGTGAGCCTTAGCCCTAAAATCTTTGATTTGGGGCAGTTTATCTCCAGTTTAGTGATTATGGTGGATGAACCGGCCCGCACCAATCAGGTGCAATTTTATTGTGAGACCGACGATCGCCTGCCGCAGTGGGTCCGGACCGACGAAGGGAAACTGCGGCAGGTGCTGCTGAATCTGATCAACAATGCCATTAAATTTAGCCCCCAAGGCAGCGTGACCCTGCGTGTGTTTGAGGATTCTGACCCTAATCTGTTCTCTGGCAGCCACCAAGACCATTTTCTCTACCTAACCTTCCAGGTCATTGATACGGGCTGTGGCATTGCCCCGGAATATCTGCCCCATATTTTTGACCCCTTTGTCCAGGCCACCGAGGCCCGATCGGTCCACCAGGGCACGGGGTTGGGCTTGTCCATTTGCAAAAGCTTTTGCGATATGTTGGGGGGGAGTTTGACCTGCCGAAGCACCGTGGGCGAGGGGACGACCTTTCAGTTCCAAATGCCCTTGGAAATTCTGCAAGATGAAGACCAAGGTTTGGATGTTGGCTTTAAAAATCTGGTGGCTGTCCATTTTCCGGCACAACCGGCCCGGATCCTGATTGCGGAAGACCAGGTTTCTAATCAAGTCCTGATTCAAGAGGTTTTAGAGTCCCATGGCTTTGGGGTGCGTTTAGTGGAGGATGGGATGGCGGCGATCGAAGAGTGGTGGCAGTGGCAGCCGGATCTGATTTTGATGGATTTGCGGATGCCGCGCCTGGATGGTCTGGGGGCGACGTGCCGGATCCGGGCCGCACGATCGAACCCCAATGCGCCCCCCCAACCCCGAATTATTGCCGTGACTGCGAGCGCCTTCGAGACCGATCGCACCGCCCTCCTGGCAGCGGGGTGTGATGATTTTCTGGCGAAGCCCCTGTCTCTGTCGCTGTTGTTCCAATGTTTTCAAACCCATCTCAATATTCAGTGCGAGTGGGCCGCCTGCGATCGTCAGCACACGGAAACATCTCCTCCCCCCTTCCCCCCGATCGTGCCCCCCTCCACCCTCCCCCCGGAGGCCCAGGCCCAACTCCACACCCTTCCCCGTGATTTCCTCCAGGCTCTCCACAACAGCGCGACCTTGGCCGACGACCAAGCCCTGCGGGATTTACTGACCCAGATTCCCAGGGACTATACGCTGCTGATTCAGATGCTCCAACACATCATCGAAGACTTTAACTTTCATATTTTGGTGGATTGGCTCCAAGACCTCCCCGCAGAGCGTTGATTTCAACCTCCACGATACGTAATCATAGGATTGGTGCTGAACTTTAAGCTGCTACCAAGGTTCGGTTAAGGCTGCGCTAGGATTTCTTAACCTGTGTGGCTGACCGTGCCCCTCTTGCCCTACCCCGCCGCCCTCTGTGCCCCTATGGATAACCACAATTCCCCCTCGATCGTGTCTACTGCGATCGCCCCTTGTTCTCCCGCTGCCCCCCTGTCTTCCCCGGTGTCTCCTACGGCGGGCGAACCCCCTTCTCCCGCTGTTCCTGTGGTTCAGCCCCCTCGCTCCGACAAGCCCGAAGAAGCCTGTGGAGTCTTTGGCCTCTACGCGCCTGAAGAAGATGTGGCGAAACTGACCTATTTTGGGTTGTTTGCGCTTCAGCACCGGGGTCAGGAGTCTGCTGGCATTGCCACGCTCCAGGGCGATCGTCTCCAAATTCACAAACATATGGGCTTGGTGAGCCAAGTCTTTAGCGAAGAAATTTTGGCTTCCCTGAAGGGGGATATTGCCATTGGCCACACCCGCTATTCCACCACTGGCTCTAGCCATGTGGGTAATGCCCAGCCTGCGATCGTGGGTACCCGCCTTGGCTCCTTGGCCCTGGCCCACAACGGCAACCTGGTCAATGTCATGGATCTGAAACGGGAGCTAGAGGCCAATAATCACAATCTGGTGACCACGACCGACTCAGAAATGATTGCCTTGGCGATCGGCGAAGCTGTGGATGAAGGTCTGGATTGGATCCCCGCCACAGTCCAAGCGCTGAACCGCTGCCAAGGTGCCTTTAGTCTGGTGATTGGCACGCCCCAGGGCATCATTGGCACCCGCGATCCCCAGGGCATCCGTCCCCTCGTCATTGGCTCGCTCCAGTACGAAGACAACACCCCCACCCGCTACGTTCTGGCTTCGGAAACCTGTGCCCTGGACATCATTGGGGCGAACTTTGTCCGATCGGTCAAACCGGGAGAACTGATTTGGATTACGGAAGATAAGCTTGAAAGTTTCCAATGGGCCGAGCAAGTTGACCCGAAGCTCTGTGTTTTTGAGATGATCTACTTCTCCCGTCCCGATAGTTGCTATGAGGGCGAGAGTCTGTACAGCTACCGCCAGCGGCTGGGGAAGGTTTTGGCCCAGGAGTCGCCGATCGAGGCGGATCTGGTGATGGGGGTGCCAGATTCGGGCATTCCGGCGGCGATCGGCTTTTCGGAAGTATCGGGCATTCCCTACGCCGAGGGGTTGATCAAAAACCGCTATGTGGGCCGCACCTTTATCCAGCCCACCCAACACATGCGCGAGGTGGGGATTCGGATGAAGCTGAACCCGCTGCGGGATGTGCTCAAGGGGAAGCGGGTGGTGATTGTGGATGATTCGATCGTCCGGGGCACCACTAGCCGCAAACTGGTTCAGGCGCTGCGGGAAGCGGGGGCAACGGAAGTGCATATGCGCATTTCTTCACCGCCAGTGACCCACCCCTGTTTCTATGGCATTGATACGGATAGCCAGGACCAGCTTATTGCCGCTACGCAGTCTGTGGCCCAGATTGCTGCCAAAATCGGCGTAGATTCCCTGTCTTACCTCACCGTAGAGGGCATGGTCAACACCACGTTGGATGATCCCAGCCATTTCTGTACGGCTTGTTTTACAGGCAGCTACCCGGTACCGGTGCCCGATGCCATGAAGCGCTCTAAACTGATGCTGGAAACCGTCGCTAACTCCTAAAAAACGGGTGTATCCCGCGATCGGCGAACGATGACAATGTAGCCGTTGCGGTAGGGGCGGTGCCCCCGTGCCCGCCCTGTCTTGGTGCAAAATTCGGCGCAAAATATAGCGATTACGGTAGGGGCGGTGCCCCCATGCCCGCCCTCTTTTGGTGCAATGGGACCATGGGGGTGCCATAAAACCGGGGTAACCAC
>JBMTWK010000202.1:0-6106 GCA_049452395.1 Prochlorothrix sp.
ACAGGCGCGTTTTACCATCATCCCCCGCCCCCTCAGACAAGGGAAAATCAAAGCGCAACCCCTCCACTTCCAAAGAAGTGCTGGTCGATCGATGGCTCAACCCCAGGCCCAAGGCAAACTCACGGGTGGGGGTTTGGAGCACCGGCTGCCGCAGGGACAGTTCCCAGGTTTGGGCCGCCGATCGAATCTCCAAAATATTAAACGGCTCTTCAATCACCTCGCTGCCACTGCGGCTATAGAAAAACCGCATCGTGCCATTGCGGGCATTGACCGGCACCGTATAGTCCACATCCACAGCATTACTCGCCTGGGTGTTGTTATAGCGGACCCCCAAAGCATCGCCAAAACCCAGCAAATTCCCTTCCCGAATCCCAAACTGACGGCGATAGCTGCCCACACTGGGCACCCGGCCATTATCCAAGCTGGCATCCATCGTCAGGCTCGGAGCCTTATTCACCGTCAGGTCCAAAATACTTTCACCGGGCTGCACCCCCATGGACAGTTCCGCCGAGAGTGTCGCAATCAGGGGATCCAATTGCAGCAACCGCAACCCCTGGAGCAGCCGATCGCGCTGGAGCGGAGTCCCCGCCGCCTTGCGCACCCGACTGATCACATAACCCTCCCGCAAGCGCCCCAAGCCTCGCTCCCCCGCCTCCGGCTCCCGAATATTGACCTGGGTGAGCTGGGCCTCCACCACCTGCAAAATCACCACCCCGTCCGCCAAGGTCTGCTCCGGCAAAAAGGCCAGGGAATAGATATAGCCGTTGTCTTCATAGAGTTGGGTAACCGCCGATCGCGCCTCCAACAACTGGGCAAAGGACACCGCCTCCCCCGTAAACGGAGCCGTCACCGCCGCTAATTCCTCAGCACTAAAGACCGTACTGCCCTGCACCTCATAACGGACCACCCGAATATCGTCCGGGCCAGGGGTCAGGCTCTCGCTGCCCGATCGCGGCTGGGTGGGTTGGAGCAACTGCTCTGGGGGCGGCAACACCGGATCAGTCCCGCGCGGCTCCGGATCCCCCACGGGCGGCAAGGTCTCCAGTCGCTCCGTTTGATCCTGGGCACCCTCCAGTAAACCGGGATCAACCCGATCGCGTACACTATCCCGCACCTCTGGGGGCACCGTCTGGCCCACAATCAAGGGCGATCGTCCCTCCCCCATTTCTACCCCAAGCTGGCCTGTATCCTGGGCGACCCCCGCACCAGGGAAGATCAATCCTCCTGTACTCAAGAGAATTGCCATCAACGGTGAGATTAGACTGAGAGAGTCGGCGTTAAGGTTGCGCATCTAACCAAAATTGGAAGGTTTTCAGAAGATGTTCCATATTGGGGCAAGCCTACCTTAGAAATTCCAAAAGAGCCATAGGACTGACCACGTATTTTAGACCCCCGCCAACCGAGCAACCACCTGATGATTGAGAATCATGTCAAAGCATTACCACAGGAGTTCTGTGCTTTTAACATAACCATAGGGAAAGGTTGCAAGATCATCTACCCCATTCTGTCTGTATCATTTGATCGCCTTCGGAAAACACTATGATTACTACTACTGCTACTACCACCGCGACCGCTGTCAGGATTCAATACAACTGCGATGTCATCCGCCACGAAGCTCGTCAGCTTGTCGATAGCGGTTGCATTGGTCGCCAACAGCCCATTTACGTCCTCTGCCAATATATTCCCGCCCGTGAATGGGAAGGCGTTGAGCAGGAATTAGAGAATAATGGCTTCCTCCTGCGCGATCGCATCATCGATTTACTAGGCCGAGAAGAGTGGGACAACGACTAGACCCCCCCAGCCCGCACCAATTTCCTGCCTTAGGATTCCTACCCTAAACCCTCTCCCTCAAATTCTCTACAGTTTTGTCCTTTAAGTCCTTGGCAGTACCCGCCTACAGGTGCCTGCTGTCCTCCCGCTATGATGCACAGGCTTGTCACCCTTAACCCCTTCTTGATGGTCAAAAGAAGGGGTTACGCATTTTAAAGTCCAGTGGGTGCATCCCACTTTAGAAAATCTTTGGTAGGGGTCGTGCCCCCGTGCCGACCCGCTTCGGCCCCGATCAAAGTTTTTGGGCAGCGGCAACCACGGGGGGTTTGCCCCGACCCAGTCGGTTAAATCGCTAAAGTGGGATGCTCCTAGTCCAGTTGTCCAAATCCGGTTATCTAAACCCAGTTATCGGGTGTATCCCACTTTCGCCTATGGACAGCCGGTCCGGCTATCCCACAACCACCTCTTGGGTGGGATGGGCCTCTGGCCCGTCTAAAGTGGGATGGACCCCGGTTATCTAAATCCGGTTATCCAAACCCAGTTATCCAAACCCAGTTATCCAAACCCAGTTTTAACCGTTCCCATGACTCAGCCCCAACGCATTCTTGGCCTTGACCCAGGTTTGGCAACCCTGGGGTTTGGGGCGATCGTCGGCATTCCCCAGCAACCCAAAACCCTAGAAATCCTCGACTTTGGGGTCATTCAAACCCCCGCCCGCGCTCCCCTAGGCGATCGCCTCTGCACCATCTACGACGACCTCACCACCCTCGTCACCCAAGTCCAGCCCCACCTCGTCGCCATGGAAAAGCTCTTTTTCTACCGCATGGGCAACACCATCCTCGTCGCCCAAGCCAGGGGCGTGATGACCCTCGTTCTCGCCCAGCATCAGTTACCCTTGCTAGAATTTACCCCAGCCCAAGTTAAACAAGCCCTCACTGGCCACGGCAATGCCGATAAGCGCGCCGTCCAAGAAGCCGTCGCCCGCGAATTTAAGCTGGAGTCCATTCCCCGCCCCGATGACGCAGCCGATGCCCTAGCCCTAGCCCTCACCGGCTGGTTTCAGACCCCAATTCTGGACTCATAGCCCTAGGAGATAGACCTCCTCAGGGTCCATCCCACTTTAGACGGGCCAGAGGCCCATCCCACCCAAGAGGTGGTTGTGGGATAGCCGGACCGGCTGTCCATAGGCAAAAGTGGGATACACCCCCTCCTCACCCTAGTAGACCCAGGAATAAGTTTTACACCCATCAGGGTGAGCGTCTCGCTCACGACGTGGGCAAGATGCCCGCACTGGGAAGGGGATGGTAATTTCCGCCCTGCTGTACTAGCCCCTATACTTGAGAAAAACGATTCAAGAATGGCTGTCAAACTTCCCCTGTTTCGCCTGGAACACCGAGGCAACATCGTCCTACTCCCCCCCCATCCCCACGCTCTCATTCACTTCTTGGGTGGTGCCTTCATTGGCATGGCCCCCCAGGTTCTCTATCAGCGCCTCCTCGAACAACTGGCCCAAGCAGGCTATGGCATCATCGCCACCCCCTTTGTCAACACCTTCGACCACTGGGAAATCGCCCAAACCGTCAGCCAGCGCTTCCACCGCACCCGCCTCTATCTAGAACAGCGCAGCAAAATCGATGAAGGGCTGCCCATTTTTGGCCTAGGGCACAGTATGGGCTGCAAATTGCAAGTTTTAACGGACAGCCTTCGCCAAGATCCCGACTACCCCAGCCTTTACCCCCGCCACCAAGGCAATATCTTCATCGCCTTTAATAACTATCCCGCCCGCCGATCGATCCCCTTCTTAGACCAAATTTTGGCCCAAAAACCCCCCGAACTCGATCTAGAGGTGGAATTTACCCCCGAACCCGAAGCAGTCCTTGCCATCCTTCAGCAGCACTATTCCACAGACTGTAATCTAGTGATTCAGTTTGAACGGGACGATTTAGACGAAAGTCGGCCCGTTGGCGCAATTTTACAGCAGCGCTTTCCCCAGGGCTTTGCCTTTCAAGTGCTGACGGGCAACCACCTCACCCCCCTGGGACAGTCCCTGGAGTGGGAACCGGGCGAGTCCTTTTCGCCCTTAGATGCCATGGGCCAGTGGTTCCGCCAAGAAGTTTACCGAGACTTAAACGCCCTCAGCCAAGTCCTAATTCAGTGGCTCGATCACCACTACCTCCCCTTCAATCTTTAGCCCCACGGGTTCATTCCCCAGAGCAGTAGCCTAACTTGGCTCCGCGACGATCGCCTCCCCCCACCAATAGCCATCCAACTCCGCCCAAGTATAGATTTGTTCCCCATAGAGCGGATTGGCCAGCCGCAAGGTTTGGGCCACGGGATCGATCGCCAGCAAAACCACAGCATGGGCGATCGTCCCTGCCCCCACCGGTTCCTTAACATGGAGCAGCACCGGCAAAGGCCGATCGGCTAAATCCCCAGGCGTTAAACCCCGTTCATAGCGAACCCGGTACCCCAAGCGCTGCAAACCCCGGACCTCAGCCCAAGTCGTGGTCCCCGTGCGGTTGGTGCCGATCAGTTGGGCTGCATCCCGTTCGGTGAAGTCGGGATGGGTTCCCTGCACGCGCACGATCGTGGCAATGCTAGCAGCCGCACAGGTGTAGGGAGTCGTTTGTAGAACCAGATCGCCTTGAACTTGACCCGGGGGGAGATGGTCTGCTAGGGGCAAAAAAAGAGAGTGGGTATAGGCTAAGGGTGAACCCAGACATAAAACCGTTAAAACACTATACAGAACCGATTTTTTAAGCGAATATCGATATTCCCAAGCGATTAAGCCCAAAAGAAAGCCCCACAGCCCCACACCCAAATGCAACAGCACAGGAGGGCTATAGGCACCCAGCAGCATGACCCCAAAGTTCAACGGTTGCCAATTCCAGGGCAGACGCAACACACCGACGATCGCCAGCCCCAGACCCAACACAAGGGCAATCTTGAGCACCTGCTCCCCAGACACCTGCCCTTGCTGCTGCAAACTCAGACCCCGTTGACCCAACCGCCACCCGATCGCCCCACCCCCTAGAGCAACCACCAGTAAAACAAAGCTACGCAGCGTTATGACAGACACGATCGAGAGCAGCATAGGGATGAAGCGTAAATCAACAGCGTCAATCAACAGTATTGCCTGAACACGAGTACTCTGGGCCTTCGGCCTCTCCCTTCCCCGCACCCATGCGGTCTAGCCCACAGAATTCAAGACCGGGCACGATCGATCTTAAACAGCCACACCATCAACGCCACAATCCCCACCTGAAACGCCAAGTTAGGCAAAGAATTCCCTAAATCACGCCCTGCCAAAACCTTCGCCAAAAACACAAACGCCCCAATCCCTCCAGAAGCCCCACAGGTCACATAAATAAACTTCCGCAACCCCCGGTAAGGAGCCGCCATTTCCGCCCGCAGCCGCGCATACTTTTCCGGGCTGAGATTGTTAGGATTCCGAGGCTTAGGCGCAGGAGAGTTTGCCATAGTCATTCCCAAAAATAGAGTGTTACGGTTTCAGCACTGAAAACGGGCCATTCCCGCTTTGGCAGTAACTGATTCGATCGGGGCAATCCCCGTGGTGGGAGCATCCCACAGGTGCATCTCACGTTGGACGGGCCAGAGGCCCATCCCACAAGACTCTTGATTGTGGGATAGCCGGACCGGCTGTTCCTTAGCAAAAGTGGGATGCCCCCCGTGGTTGCCCCGGTTTGTGGCCCCAAGAGGGTTGGCACGGAGGCACAACCCCTACAGATGTTCTGACGTGAGAATTTCCCAAACTCCTTTCAGTCTGGCATAAAAAATAGCCCTAAACCCAAAGGGTCTAGAGCCAGCAATATCATGGGGATCAAAGGCTAGAAGATTCTAATTTCAAATCCTCCAACCCGATCCCAAGAAACCTCCTAACTGGGAACCTTAGTAGCGGTTCGGCTTGTGAACGATGAAGCTCACAGTCTGACACTGCTTAATATTGTCGAAACCAACCACACGGATGTAGCAGTTGGGATACTCGGTGCGGCACTCGCGCACTTCATTCAGCACTTCATGGGTAGAAGCAGCGTGGAACAGGGGCAGCTTCCACATGGTCCAGTAGTAGGTATCTGCGTCGGAATCTTCGTTGAATTCCACAGCAGGAATATAACCTTCACCCACCATGTACTCAATCTGGCGAGCAATTTGCTGATCGCTCAGAGGGGGCAGGTAGGAGAGAGTTTCGTAACGACGCTCTTTGGGCAGAGTTTTCATAGCTTAATCCTTACGTCTTCCGGTTGTCTTGCGTTAGGTAAATAAAGGCTTCAGGGAGGGGCGATCGCCCCTGAATCGTTCATCTGAATCGTTCATC
>JBMTWK010000203.1:0-6090 GCA_049452395.1 Prochlorothrix sp.
CCATGTTTCAAGAACCCCTAACCCCCAACCCCCCGATCGGCCCCAGCCAACCCCCCAGCCCCAGCAGCGCCAGTCCCTCCCAGTTACCCAGTCCCATCATCACCACAGTTACTCCCCGCTCACCGGTTGTTTACCTAGGGAATCTTACAGCGACCTGCCGTTGGAGTTGGAGTTAGCCCTCCCCATGAACCGGAAGCATCCCACTTTAGAAAAATCTCGGTAGGGGTCGTGCCCCCGTGCCGACCCTCTTCGGCCCAAAGCCAGGGCAACCACGGGGGGTTTGCCCCTACCCAATCGGTTCCTTTACAACAATGGGATAGACCCCCATGAACCCTCCAAGGGATTCCCCGCTGGATTTTCTATGGAGCAAGCCCCAATCCATCAATAGGAGATCAAATGAACGCTTAGCCCCAAGCCAGCCTCCTTCCCTCCAGCCCCCCGATCGGGGACCCTTTGCCCCTCCAGCTTCATTGAATTCATCAATTAGCAACATAAGTAAACATTTGCTTCAGGTGATCGATCGGCCCAAAACACCATCAACGGGAACCCCTCACAGCAAGCCGATTTCAGCCTCCATCTCCCCAGCACCAAGGCACCAAACCCAGACAGTACCCAGGCTTGAGAAGATTGCGTTTTGTAAACAAAACTGACCAAAACCGGGTTTTCAGAGGTCCGGACCCCCATCCGTTGCACCGAGGTGGCACAATTGCTTGAGTTTGAATTATTGTTAACCGCCTCCAAGGCGTTTTTGTCCAGACCCCTATAATGCTCAAAAAGAACTCCACCCCCGCTTAATCTCATTACGATGCTCTACAAAACGTATTGTGTCGTAATGAAATCGCTGAACTGAAAACGCCCTATAGACTGAAAAGTTAACAATCTCAAACCACGTTACAGGTAGCTCCTCGCTCCTGTAACAGGGCCTTAAGTGCGGTATGGCTCAGGGGATCCCGATTCCTTGGTACATGCCGAGGTGGAGGAGGCCTCGTTTCCGTCTACAGAGAGGAGAGTCTCGATGACAACCAGCTCACCAGAGCAGAAAGCGAAGGTGAAAGTTGTGGTAGACAAAGATCCCGTAGCCACTTCCTTCGAGAAGTGGGCACAGCCCGGTCACTTTGACCGTGCCCTCAAGCGGGGTCCCAAGACCACAACTTGGATTTGGAACCTTCATTCCCGCGTTCACGACTTTGATAGCCACACGAGCGATTTAGAAGACATCTCCCGGAAGATCTTCAGCGCTCACTTTGGTCATCTGGCCATCATCTTTATTTGGTTAAGTGGCGCTTATTTCCATGGCGCTCGTTTTTCCAACTACACCGCTTGGTTATCCGATCCCACCGGGATCAAGCCCAGCGCCCAAGTAGTTTGGCCCATCTTTGGCCAAGAGATCCTCAACGGCGACGTTGGCGGTGGTTTCCGGGGTATTCAAATTACCTCCGGCTTATTCCACCTCTGGCGGGCTGCTGGGATCACCCACACCTCTGAACTGTACGCCACCGCCTTCGGTGCCCTGGTTATGGCCGGGTTGATGCTGTTCGCAGGCTGGTTCCACTACCACAAAGCCGCTCCCAAGTTGGAGTGGTTCCAGAACGTGGAATCGATGCTGAACCACCACCTCGCTGTCCTACTAGGCTGCGGTTCCTTAGGTTGGACTGGTCACCTGATCCACATTTCCTTACCCGTCAACGCCCTGCTGGACTCCGGCGTAGCCCCCGCAGACATCCCGTTGGCCAAGGACTATGTGCTGGATGCCAGCTACATGACCCAGTTCTTCCCCAGCTTTGCAGAAGGCTTAAACCCCTTCTTCACCTTCAACTGGGGCGTATATTCTGACTTCCTCACCTTCAAAGGCGGTCTGAATCCCCAAACTGGCAGTCTGTGGCTCACCGACA
Source organism: Prochlorothrix sp. (assembly GCA_049452395.1). GTDB lineage: Bacteria > Cyanobacteriota > Cyanobacteriia > Prochlorotrichales > Prochlorotrichaceae > Prochlorothrix. The sequence goes on from JBMTWK010000203.1 coordinate 1,893, forward strand.
TCGCCCACCACCACTTAGCCATCGCGGTTCTCTTCATCATCGCTGGCCACATGTACCGGACAAACTGGGGCATTGGTCATGACATGAAGGCGCTGCTGGACGGCCACAACGGCCCCACTGGCGAAGTTGGGAACGGTCACAAGGGTCTCTATGAGATTCTGACCACCTCCTGGCATGCACAACTGGCTATCAACCTGGCCCTGTTAGGTTCGCTGACCATCATCGTGGCTCACCACATGTATGCGATGCCCCCCTATCCCTACCTGGCCATCGACTACCCCACCCAGCTCTCGCTGTTCACCCATCACATGTGGATCGGTGGATTCCTGATTGTGGGTGCTGGTGCTCACGCTGCCATCTTCATGGTTCGGGACTACGACCCGGCTAAGAACGTGGACAACCTCCTCGATCGCGTTCTGCGCCATCGGGATGCCATCATCTCTCACCTCAACTGGGTTTGTATTTGGCTCGGCTTCCACAGCTTCGGCCTCTACATCCACAACGACACCATGCGTGCCCTGGGTCGCCCCCAAGATATGTTCTCGGATACGGCGATTCAGCTCCAGCCCATCTTTGCCCAAGGCATTCAGTCCCTCCAAGCTGCGGTTGCAGGCTCTGCTCAGGCTCCCTGGGTTGAAGCAGCGACCAGCCCGGTCTGGGGTGGCGAAACGATCGCCGTCGGCGGCAAAGTGGCCATGTCTGCGATCCCCCTGGGAACCGCTGACTTCATGGTTCACCACATCCACGCCTTCACCATCCACGTGACGGTGTTGATTCTCCTCAAGGGTGTTCTCTACGCCCGTAACTCCCGCCTGGTCCCCGACAAGTCGGAACTAGGTTTTGCATTCCCTTGCGACGGCCCCGGTCGGGGTGGTACCTGCCAAGTTTCGGCTTGGGACCACGTTTTCTTGGGTCTGTTCTGGATGTACAACTCCCTCTCCATCGTGATTTTCCACTTTAGCTGGAAGATGCAATCCGATGTGTGGGGCAGTGTCTTCCCCGATGGCACCGTGATTAACCTCAGTGCCGGTAACTTTGCACAGAGCGCCCTCACCATCAATGGTTGGCTGCGGGACTTCCTCTGGGCACAAGCTGCTACCGTCATCAACTCCTACGGCAGTGCCCTGTCTGCTTATGGTTTGATGTTCCTCGGTGCTCACTTCATCTGGGCTTTCAGTCTCATGTTCCTGTTCAGTGGCCGTGGTTACTGGCAAGAATTGATTGAGTCCATTGTTTGGGCACACAATAAGCTTAAGGTCGCTCCTGCGATTCAACCTCGCGCCCTGAGCATTACCCAAGGCCGTGCCGTGGGTGTCGCTCACTACCTCCTGGGCGGTATTGCAACGACCTGGGCATTCTTCCTCGCGCGAATCATTTCCGTTGGATAAGGGCGAAAAGTAGGACTTATGGCAACAAAATTCCCAAAATTTAGCCAGGATCTGGCTCAAGATCCGACAACACGTCGGATTTGGTATGGGATTGCCACGGCCCACGACTTCGAGATGCACGATGGCATGACGGAGGAGAATCTTTACCAAAAGATCTTCGCCTCCCACTTCGGCCATCTCGCCATCATCTTTCTGTGGACTTCCGGCAATCTCTTCCATGTCGCATGGCAGGGTAACTTCCCCCAGTGGGTTGCTGATCCCCTGAATACCCGTCCCATCGCCCACGCGATTTGGGATCCCCACTTCGGTGAAGCCGCGATCGAAGCCTTCACCCAGTCCGATGCCTCCTATGCGGTTAACATCGCTTATTCCGGGGTTTACCACTGGTGGTACACCATCGGGATGCGCACCGCTGGGGATCTGTACGCTGGTTCCATCTTCCTGATGGTCCTAGCTGCACTGATGCTCTTTGCAGGTTGGTTACACCTCCAGCCCAAGTTCCGCCCCAGCCTCGCCTGGTTCAAGAACGCCGAATCTCGCCTCAACCACCACTTGGCTGGTCTGTTCGGTGTTAGCTCCTTAGCCTGGGCTGGTCACCTGATTCACGTTGCGATTCCCGCGTCCCGTGGGGAAACCGTGAACTGGGGGAACTTCATGAGCAACCCGCCCCACCCGGCTGGTTTAGCCCCCTTCTTTAGCGGTAACTGGGCTGTGTATGCTCAGAACCCCGACACCACCGGCCATGTCTTTGGTACGGCGGAAGGCGCTGGCTCTGCCATCCTCACCTTCTTAGGCGGGTTCCATCCCCAGACCGAATCGTTGTGGTTAACGGATATCGCCCATCACCACTTGGCGATCGCCGTGATCTTCATCGTGGCTGGTCACATGTACAAGACCAACTTCGGGATTGGCCACAGCATCAAGGAAATCCTGAAGACCCACCGCTCCCCCGAAGGCACTCCCTTTGGCGGCATGTTGGGCGCTGGCCATGATGGTCTGTACGACACCATCAACAACTCCCTCCACTTCCAATTGGGTCTGGCTCTGGCATCCCTGGGTGTGATCACCTCTCTGGTGGCCCAGCACATGTACTCGATGCCGTCCTATGCGTTCATCGCTAAGGATTTCACCACCCAAGCGGCGCTGTACACGCACCACCAATACATCGCCATCTTCCTGATGTGCGGTGCCTTTGCCCACGGTGCTATCTTCTTTGTCCGCGACTACGATCACGAAGCCAACAAGGACAATGTTCTGGGCCGGATCCTAGACCACAAAGAAGCGATCATCTCTCACCTGAGCTGGGTGTCCCTGTTCTTGGGCTTCCACACCTTAGGTCTCTACGTCCACAACGACGTGGTTGTCGCTTTCGGTACCCCCGAAAAGCAAATCCTGGTTGAGCCGGTCTTCGCACAGTTTGTGCAAGCTGCCTCCGGGAAAGCCCTCTACGGCTTCAACGTGCTGCTGGCTAACCCCGACAGTGCGGCCTCGATCGCTAGCGCTAATATCGCTGGCCCCCACTACTGGTTAGATGCCATTAACTCTGGCGCGAACTCCCTGTTCCTGACCATTGGCCCTGGTGACTTCTTGGTTCACCATGCCATCGCCCTGGGTCTCCACACCACCACCTTGATCTTGGTCAAGGGTGCGTTGGATGCCCGTGGCTCCAAGCTGATGCCCGACAAGAAAGATTTCGGCTACAGCTTCCCCTGTGACGGCCCCGGTCGTGGCGGTACCTGCGATATCTCTGCATGGGACGCTTTCTACCTGGCTGTGTTCTGGGCTTTGAACACCGCTGGCTGGTTGACTTTCTACTGGCACTGGAAGCACCTGTCTATTTGGCAGGGCAACGTTGCTCAGTTCAACGAGTCCTCTACCTACCTGATGGGTTGGTTCCGCGATTACCTGTGGCTGAACTCGGCTCAGTTGATCAATGGCTACAACCCCTTCGGGACCAGCAACCTGGCGGTCTGGGCGTGGATGTTCCTGTTCGGCCACTTGGTCTGGGCAACGGGCTTCATGTTCTTGATCTCCTGGCGGGGTTACTGGCAGGAACTGATCGAGACGATCGTCTGGGCACACCAGCGCACTCCTCTGGCTAACTTGGTTGGCTGGAAGGACAAGCCGGTTGCTCTGTCCATCGTTCAAGCTCGTGTTGTGGGTCTGGCTCACTTCTCTGTGGGTTACATCCTCACCTACGCGGCCTTCTTGATCGCCTCCACGGCCAGCAAGTTCGGCTAAATCTCGGCTTAGTCTAGGGCTTGCTTCAGCACCCCTAGCAAGCTCAACCCCAAGCCCCTGCCTTTATGGTGGGGGCTTTGCTATATTAGGAACATCAGAACTTACACAGCAGTGAAAAATCAGCATGGTACTTCATCAACACTCTGAACTAGACGCGACCTTACAGCAAGTTGAAGACTATATTCTTCATGCTCCGGCATCACAAGTCTCTGATAAGCTACGCGAGTTTCAAAAAAAGATTCATATCCTTCAGCAGAAACTAAAAACCTCCCACTTCAAGGTTGCCTTCTTAGGTAAAATTGGAGTGGGAAAGACTTCTGTTATCTGTAAATTGCTAGGTCTTCAAATCTTCTCAGAAGCCAACAATTATCCCCAGGATGTATTAAAAACAGGTTCTGGTCGAACAACGATATGTCCAGTTTTTATTCAAAACAGTACAACGCCTTATATCGAAGTTACACCTCTTTCAGAGGAAGAAACCTATGTAAACGTTAAAAGTTTTGCCGAGTTTATATGGGCAAAGGCCCATGGATCCTTTATCTCTGATAACGAGGAAGGTGCCAATATGC
>JBMTWK010000204.1:0-6067 GCA_049452395.1 Prochlorothrix sp.
AATCGGCGATCCTAGACGAAAAGGGTTTACAACGGCAATAACCTTGCTATAGTCGCATCAAAACTTGCAACCGGACTTGCAGTCTGCCTTACAACATAGATTGCAGCCGGACTGGCAACCTGCATCATGGGTGAAGCGCCCCGGAGGGAACTTTAGCCCCTGGAAAACCTTCCCATAGGGATACATCCCCTGCATCTCCCTCAATCGTCGTGTTATCCCCGCCCTACTATTATGAAACGTCTCTCCCTCGCCCTCTCTGCCCTGGCCTTAACTGCTGTGAGTCTGGGCACCCTAGCGCCGATCGCCCGTGCAAGCGATGCCGATCAACTGCGACAACTGCTCTCCCAGGGCAACTGTCCCCAATGTGACCTGCGGCGGGTGGGCTTGGTATTGGCGGACTTGGAGCAGGCCAACCTAGAAGCCGCAGACTTAGCCGGAGCCAACCTCAGCCGCGCCAACCTCGCGGGGGCCAACCTGCGGGGGGCCAACCTCCAGGGGGTGAGCTTGGTGGGGGCCAATTTAATGGGGGCGGATTTGAAAGGGGCGGATCTGTCGGGGGCGGATTTGCGGGATGCCTATATTATTGGGGCGATCCTGGACGGCACGGTGATGGAGTATACCAACCTGCAAGGCACCGTGGGTTTGCCGTCTTCGGCGGGACGGTTTGAGGATTTCCATAACTGGGGGGTGGCTGCGGCCAAGGCGGGTCGCCATGGAGAGGCGATCGAATACTACAACGAAGCCCTCAGCCGCAACCCTGACTTTGCCCTGACCTACCTCAGTCGGGCGATTTCGCGCCAGAACTTGAATGATGTAACGGGGGCGATCGCCGACTCCAAAACCGCCGCAACCCTCTTTGAAACCCAAGGCAATAGCCAGGGGCAGGAGGTGGCTACCAATCTGGCCCTAGTCTTAGAAGAGTCCCAAAATCCCAAGAACCGCAGCGGCGGCTTCCTCAACTCCGTGCGTAACACCGTCCAGTCCGTCACACCCTTACTGCTGCGCTTTTTGTTTTGAGGGGGCGGGGCCGTCGGTGCCAGAATTTTATAGAATCTCCTGACGGAATCCACCATGCTGAGGGTCAAAGTCTGGTATAACCCCTATACACCGCCTCTCAACGCTCTCAGCTATTGCTTTGGACCCATGACTGAAACTGTTACCGTCGGCATTATTGGCGCATCTGGCTACGGGGGAGTGCAACTGGTTCGCCTCCTTCAAGATCACCCCCACATCAAAATTACCTATCTGGCTGGAGACAGCAGCGCAGGCAAGTCTTTTACCGATCTGTATCCCCATCTCCATAACCGCGTTGATCTCAAGATTGAACCGATCGACCTGGATGCGATCGCCGATCGTTGCCAAGTGGTTTTCCTGTCCCTGCCCAATAACCTTGCCTATGGCATGGCTCCGGCGCTGGTCGCCAAGGGCTGTAAGGTGCTGGATCTGTCGGCGGACTATCGCTTTGCCGATTTGAGTGTGTACCAGGCTTGGTACGGCGGCGATCGCCAGGATGCTGAGGTGGCGGCAACGGCGGTGTATGGCTTGCCGGAGGTGTACCGCGATAAGATTGCCCAGGCTCAACTGGTGGGCTGTCCGGGCTGTTACCCTACGGCGACCTTGCTGGCCCTGTCGCCCTTGGTCAAGCAAGGCTTAATTGACCTGGAAAGTATTGTCATTGATGCCAAGTCGGGGGCATCGGGGGGCGGTCGCAAGGCCAAAACTAATCTGCTCCTAGCGGAGGCTTCTAGCTCGGTGGGAGCCTATGGGGTTGCGCGGCACCGTCACACACCGGAAATTGAGCAAATTTGCAGCGATCTGAGTGGTCAGCCGGTTCTGGTCCAGTTTACGCCCCACTTAATGCCGATGGTGCGGGGAATTCTCTCAACGGTGTATGCCAAGCTGCGGGATCCGGGCTTAGTGAGCGAAGATCTGGTCACGGTCTATAAAGCGTTCTACCGCAATGCGCCGTGGGTGAATGTGTTGCCCCATGGCATTTATCCCCAAACTAAGTGGTCCTGTGGTAGCAATCTTTGCTATATCAGCGTAGAAGTGGACCCCCGGACCCAGCGGGTGATTGTGCTTTCGACGATCGATAACATGATCAAGGGCCAGTCGGGCCAAGCGGTGCAGTGTCTCAATCTCATGATGGGCTGGGAGGAAACCCTGGGCTTACCGAAGCTCTGTTTTTATCCTTAGACCGATCGAACCATGGCGGAAATCTGGGTCTGTCAACACCACACCTGTCGCCACCAAGGATCAAAGGCGGTGTTGGCGATGTTTCGGCAGGAGATCGATCGGCTCTGGCAGGAACGGGGGGGCGATCGGCCTCCCCATGGGGTCTATGGGGCGGGGTGTTTGGGGCACTGCGGCAGTGGGCCGATGGTGGTGGCAGTGCCGGGGGAGCGGTGGTTTTATCGGGTGCAGCCGGAGACGGTGGAGGATGTGTTGCGGGAGTTGGAGTGAAGTTTGGTTTGGAGGGGCTGGGGGAGCCAGGAATAGTAAGCAGGGTAAACGGGGAGACGGGCTTGGAGCCTGTAACCCGCAGCCATTAGCCAAGTTTGTAGTTCCTGAACCCGATCGTGGGGATAATCGGGATTAACCTCATCCTTGGGACCAATTCCCCCTAAATCTCGCGCCCCTGCTTCAAGACAAGCTTTGAGATCCGCCAGAGACATTAAGTTGGGCGGCACCTGAATCTGGATCGACTCAGGTAGGATTTTCCGGGCGATCGCCACCGTCCGCACCAGATCGGCCCCCGTAAACGGAGCCTGTTGCCAATCCTCCTGACTGCCGGGGACATAGGGCTGCAAAATCACCTCCTGAATATGGCCCCAGCGGTTTTGCACTGCGGCGATCGCGGCCAAACTCGCCCGCCGATCGGCCCAGCTTTCCCCCAACCCCAACAGCAATCCCGTCGTAAAGGGAATCCGCAACTCCCCCGCCTGGTGTAACTGCGCCAGCCGCAACGCCGGATCCTTACTGGGGGCATGGCGATGGACTGTTGCCTGTAACTGAGGCGTGAGTTGCTCCAGCATTAGCCCTAGGGAGACGTTAACTTGCTTTAGTTGTGCCATTTCCGCAAAACTGAGGGGGCCAGCGTTAGTATGGGGCAAAAAGCCCAAATCTAGGGCTAAGGCGGCTAAATCATAGAGATGTTGGAACCAGGTCGATCGATCGGGGCTTTGGGGATGGACTTCCCCACTCAGGATCAAAATTTCGGTGATGGGGCTATCTTGGAGCGATCGTAGAAGCTGAGCGGCTGTTTCCAATGCTAAAAGGGGACTTTTGCCGGGATCTTGACGAAAATTGCAGTAACTACAGCGGTTAAAGCAGCTATAGGTCGGGACGATCGTATAGGCAGGGCTATAGGTCAAAACGGGGCTAGTGTCGGGGAGCAGGGGAGTCGTCAACATTCACGTAAACAAATCAGCGGGCAAAAATTAGTAGGCAAAAATTTAGTGGGCAAAAATTTAGCGGGCAAACTGTGACCTTCGGCACTGCGATCGCGATGTGACGGTCCAAACCCTGGGGCGATGCGTCGGGGGGAGTGCGATCGGTAGTGCGACTGAGAGTTTGTCGGGATAGCTTGTCGATGGAGCGTCATCATGTCGCCAAGCTCAACCGCAGACGTTGAGCCTTCAGTTCTGAATTTGCGTCTTCCCCAGACCGTCCGGTGCTTGCCCGCCGTTTTTGACTTCGATCGACCGCCGGATCAGGTGATATAGGATAATCAGGATCCGGGGCGTTGAGACCCTTTGGGATCGGCTCCCCTCCCCTGTCATAAAGTAACACCTACTCAAACGTATCACCGTGACCGTAACCCCTCTCCCCACCCCCACCCCCACGGCCAACCTGCGCGAGATCATTAACAGTCTGGGACAGCGGCCCGATCGCCTCGGTCGTTTTGGCCAGTTTGGTGGCAAATATGTGCCTGAAACCCTGATGCCCGCCCTGGCTGAGCTAGAGGTCGCCTTTGCGCAATATTTCGCCGATCCGGAGTTTCAGGCCGAATACCATGCCTTGCTCAAGGACTATGTGGGTCGTCCCAATCCGCTGTACTTTGCCGAGCGCCTGACCCAATACTACCAAAAAGCTGATGGCACTGGTCCCCAGATCTATCTCAAGCGCGAAGATCTCAACCATACCGGTGCCCACAAGATTAATAACGCGATCGGTCAAGCCCTCCTGGCCAAACGCATGGGAAAACAGCGGATTATCGCCGAAACGGGAGCTGGACAGCATGGCGTTGCTACGGCCACCGTTTGCGCCCGCTTTGGCCTTGATTGCGTCATCTATATGGGCATCCACGACATGGAGCGCCAAGCCCTCAACGTGTTTCGGATGCGGCTGATGGGGGCGGAGGTGCGCCCGGTGGAGTCGGGCACGGGCACCCTGAAGGATGCTACCTCTGAGGCGATTCGCGATTGGGTCACCAACGTGGAGACGACCCACTATATTCTTGGCTCTGTGGCCGGTCCTCACCCCTATCCGATGATGGTGCGGGAATTTCATGGCGTAATTGGCCAGGAGACCCGCCAGCAAGCCCAGGCGCTGTGGGGCGGCCTTCCCGATATTTTAGTGGCCTGTGTGGGGGGTGGGTCCAATGCCATGGGGCTGTTCCATGAGTTTGTGGATGAGCCAGCGGTGCGGCTGATTGGGGTGGAAGCTTCCGGTGAGGGCGTAAGCACGGGTAAGCACGCCGCAACCCTAACTGCGGGCCGAGTTGGGGTGCTCCATGGTGCGATGAGCTATCTGCTTCAGGATGACGAAGGACAGGTGATTGAACCCCACTCCATCAGTGCAGGTCTGGACTATCCCGGTGTCGGTCCAGAGCATAGCTACCTCAAGCAAACGGGACGGGCGGAATACTACGGCATCACGGATACGGATGCTCTGGAAGCATTTCAGATGGTTTCTCGCCTAGAGGGCATTATTCCCGCTCTAGAAACTTCCCATGCCTTTGCTTACTTAGAAAAGCTCTGCCCAACGCTGGAGGGTAACCCCCGGATTGTGGTCAACTGTTCGGGTCGGGGCGATAAGGATGTACAGTCTGCGGCAAAGTACCTGAAGTTCTAGCAGCAACTGAGCAATTGCGTGAGACCCGGAGCAATTCCCCCTAAACTGCCTGGGTCTATCCCACTTTGACCAGTTAACCGATTGGGTCGGGGCAAACCCCCCGTGGTTGCCCTGCCCAAAAATCTTGATTGGGTCCCAAGAGGGGAGCCACGGGGGCACGACTCTTACCAGAACTCCTCTAAATTGGGATGCTCCCACTCCTCTTTGAGGGGGGAAGTCAGACAGATACTTTTTTTTCCTGGGATCGCCGATTTGTAATCGGCTTTCCTATGGTGAGTGTGTTCCTCGCCCGCCCTCTTTACGATTCAAGTAGATTGATAAAGTATTGGGTATTATTCCAGCGATAAATGCTAAAATCCCGACGATCGGTTGTTAGAATTCGTCCTTCTTGGAGCTGTTCTGCTAAGACGACTAAAGAGGCATCGGCTAAGTCCATGGGTAAGTCAGCATAGCGAACCATTAGATCGAGCATTCGAGCCAGATGATTCCGATCGAGGCTGAAAACCTGAACACCTCCCTGGATAACATTCCGGATGAAACAATGCTGGGCTTGGATTTCTTGCCGCTGCATGAGGAGGTAGCTGGTTTCCGTAATCACGGGATAGGTGGTAATTAAGCAGTCTTGGATAGAGTTTAAGACTTCAACAGCTTGCCTATGAAAGTTGTCGCCACGGCTTCCCAGGGCAACAAAGAAGCCAGTATCTACAATAATCACTGATTTATAACGGTATTGGGAGAATTAAGGTTGCTGACTTGGAGCATTGTGAATCAGTGCCTCAGACTGTTCTGCAAAGTCAGGCTCTGCACTAAAACAGCCAATAAAACCACTGTTTTGCCAAATTGAGAGTGATTCTTGAACTTCTTCAGCGGATGGGGCGATCGCCGCTGAGCTTGGAGACTGGGACAGGGACTGGATGGGCGGAGGGACAGGGACGGGTAAGCTTGACGGTGGTGTACGGTGCAGTTGAAAGCCCGTTTTGAGCATTTCCAG
>JBMTWK010000205.1:0-6035 GCA_049452395.1 Prochlorothrix sp.
AACCAATCAAGGGACTCCGGCGGAAAGGCGGGGAGGGGGTTGAGGCGGGGGTCTAGGGGCAGGTCCAGGCCGATCGTGGGTAAGTTCTGGCCGCGATCGGCGCGTGTCTCCGGCTGGGCTAGGGCTGGGGGGGGCGCAATCAGCCATAATCCTAGGCCACAGCCCCAAAGATTCAGCCCCAATCGGCTCACTCGCCACAGTGGGATAGACCCGGTTGGGAGACCAAAGCGGGGGCCAGTCACGGGGGGAAGACTTGGGCTTAGGACACTGCGTCGTTTCAGCATACCGTTTCGCTGTTAACTGCCCTGGGCCGTGGCTGCGGCCTCTGCTTCTACCTCGCTGTCGCTGGGTAGCTCTAGACAGTAGCCCGCTCCATAAACGGTTTTGATATAGCGGGGATGGCGGGGATCTGGCTCTAGCTTCGTCCGTAGGTGGCGCACATGGACCCGAATCGTCTCAATATCATCGTCAGGGTCGTAGCCCCATACCTCTGTCAGGATCTGCCCTGGGGGGACGGTTTGGCCGTGGCGCTGGAGTAGGCAGTGGAGTAGCTCAAACTCTAAGTGGGTGAGCTTAACGGTGGTCTCGAACCAAACTGCCTCAAAGCGCTCCGGAATTAGGGTTAGGGGGCCGTAGCTCAAGATTTCGCTATGCTTGGCCGCCTGGGGAATGCGATCGGTGCGTCGCAGCAAAGCCCGCACCCGCGCTAGCAGTTCTTCCACCTCAAAGGGCTTGGTGAGGTAGTCATCGGCCCCCGCATTGAAGCCATCCACCTTGTCCTGGGTCTGGTGCAGGGCTGTTAGCATTAAAACCGGCAAATCTGCGGTTCGCTCGTCTCGGCGCAGCCGCTGGCACACCGTAAACCCATCCACACGCGGTAGCATGAGGTCCAGCACAATCAGATCGGGCATAATCTGCACGGCTAGGGCTTGTCCTTTTACCCCGTCTTCCGCGCAGCTCACATCGTAGCCCGCCATTTCCAAGTTAATGGAAACTAGCTCAACGATCGCCGCATCATCATCAATAACAAGAATTCGTGGTTTCATCGAATAGTGTAGAAGCTTGGCTAACGGTTTTTTATGAAAGAAATGAAGCGAATCTGGAGGGAAAGCGCGGGAGAAAGGGGGCAGCACAAACAAGGGGGGACACCCAGGAAGAAGTCGCTCACTATAGCCCATCCTAAGACGTAGGGTGCCCAAAAGTCCCGATACTCTTTGCTGGGGTCATGCTAACTGGGGTCATGCTAACACAGGGGTTTCGAGAATGGCGGAGGGCTGGGCTAGGGACAGGGAGGGGGATAGCTTCCTGGGTGAGCGTAGGAATTAATACTTATCACAGATCCAACTTACTGTAATGTAGGCGCGAAAATTCTGCAAAGGGTTGGGGCGGGGGGGCGGGGCCGATCGTGGCAAACATTGGGGGAGAGTTTGTGCAATTTTGACAGGTTAGGCTTGATCCCAACCCTGTTCTTCGCCATTTTGGGCTTGGGTTAGTGTTTAGGGAGCAGGTGCTGTCACTTTGAGCGTGAGTGCTAGCCCTCATAGCCAACATCGGGGGGGAGGTGGGATTGCTTGGCGGCGGTGACGGCGAGGGTGTCACAGCGCTCATTTTCGACATTGCCTGCATGGCCTCGGACCCAGTGAAATTCAACCTTGTGGCGATCGCACAGGTCCAAGAGTTGCGCCCAGAGATCGGCATTAATGGCGGCTTCTTTGCTGTTGCGCATCCAGTTATTGCTCCGCCAGCGCACGGCCCAGCCCTTCATGATGGCATTGACGACGTATTGGGAGTCGGTGTAGAGCTGGACGTTGCAGGGTTCCTTGAGGGTTTGCAGTGCCACGATCACGGCCATGATTTCCATGCGGTTGTTGGTGGTGTGTTGGAAGCCGCCGGACAGTTCTTTGCGGTGGGGTCCGTAGAGCATAACGATGCCATAGCCGCCCGGTCCTGGGTTTTTGAGGCAGGAACCATCGGTGTAGATTGCGACGTTTTTGCGATCGGAGGTCATGGGCTAGGTCGGGGGTCGAACAGTACAGACCCTCAGAATCCCATATTCTTTCTCGTTTTTGTAGGGAGTTTAGAGCAAAGTAATCCGGTCTTCTGTCCCTTTCCTTGGAAACAGAAAATACGCGCCCTTGTCTGTGGGGCTTTTGGGTAGAGCCTTGGGTAGAGCCTTGGGTATTTTTTGCCTGTGGTGTCTGTCCCTCGCTCTCTGTCCTGTCCGTTTTTGGTTACCTCTTCAGTGGTGTCTCAATCTTTGCCTTTCGATCGATCGTCTGATTCTGCTGCCGTGACGCTAGCTGCTGCGCCCGATCGCCCGTTGCTGCTCCCCACAATCGAGCACTGGGCAGGAACCACGGAGCTACTGACCTTGCTGTTGAGTTCATCGGACCTCAATGCTGTTTTACCGAGAGCTTTGGCGCAGTTAGGGCGAACTTGGGCTTTAGATTGGGCTAGTGTGGAAGTTGAAGAGCGAATTTGGCATTTTGCGACGGCGAGTGCGGTGTCGATTTCCGGGGAGGTGCTGCCGTTGTGGCCAATGTTGCCGAGGCTGTGGCAGGTGCAACTAAACCAGGGGCCGTTGTGGCGAGTGCGGGGGAGTGCTGAAGGGGAAGCAGGGAAGGGGGCGGGTAACAGTGCCGATAACGGTGGAAATTGCGGTGTGAGTGGCAGTGTGAGTGGCAGTGTGAGTGGCGGTGTGAGTGGTGGCGTGAAGAGCGCTGCAAAGGGCGATGCGAATGATGGTGAGGCCGTGGGTGAGGCCGTGGGTGAGGCCGTGGGTGAGGTTTGGCTGCGGCAGCGGGAGTGGGGGCAGGTGCTGTTGGTGCCGATCGCGGGGCGGAAGGGGGGAATGACTTGGCGGGGGATGCTGAGCTTGGCGACGGGGGCGATGCCGGGGGAGAGAGCGGTGCCCTTGGGCGGGGAGGGGGTGCGGCAGTTGCTGGAGCAGGTGGCCCAGGGGTTGGTGGGGGCGATCGAACACGATCGGGAGGTGCATCAACTTACGGATCAGTTGCAGGAGCAGGGCTGCGATTTGTGGCAGGCGATCGAGGAGTTGGAAGCCAAGGCGGTGCAATCTGAGGAAGCTGAAGCCCAGCTTCAGGCCCATTACAATTTGCTCCATAGCGTCATTAATGGCACCAGTGACTTGATTTTCGTCAAGGATTGGCAGGGTCGCTATGCTTTGGTGAATAATGCGGCCTTAGCATTTTGGGATTTGCCACTGCTGGCGGTTTTGGGCAAGGATGAGACGGAAATTTTCCCCCAGGAGGCGGTGGATCAGTTGTGGGCCGTGGATCAGGAAGTTTTGGCGGAGGGGCGATCGAAAACCCTAGAGGAGACAGTGACGCTACGGGGGAAAACCCATACTTTTCTGACGACAAAAACCCCTTACCGGGATGAAAATGGCAAAATTCTAGGCTTGATTGGCATCACCCGCGATATTAGCCATCGGAAGCAGATGGAGGATGCTTTACGCCGTAAAACGGCAGAATTAGAGACTGCCCTAGAACAACTTCAAAGCACCCAAAGCCACCTCATCCACAGCGAGAAAATGTCCAGCTTGGGGCAGTTGGTGGCGGGGGTGGCCCATGAGATTAATAATCCAGTCAATTTTATTTATGGCAATACCAAGCCAGCGGAAGAGTATACCCTTGATTTATTGCATTTAATTGATCTGTACCAAACCTATTTCCCGGATCCGCCGGAGCCGATCGCAACGGAAATTGAGGCGATCGATCTGGCCTTTATTTTGGAGGATCTACCCAAGTTACTTCAGTCGATTAAGGTGGGTGCGGAGCGAATTCAGGGAATTGTCAAGTCTTTGCGCAGTTTTTCGCGCATGAATGAGTCTAAGGTCAAGGTTGTGGATATTCATGAGGGCATTGAGAGTACGTTGATGATTCTTCAGCCCCGGTTGAAGGTGCAGCCCAAGCGGGAGGGGGTGCAGGTGGTGCGGGAGTATGGGGAGTTGCCGCTGGTGGAGTGTTATGCGGGGCAACTGAATCAGGTGGTGATGAATTTGTTGGTGAATGCGTTGGATGCAGTGGACGATCGTAATGAGCGAGAAAATGGCTTGGAGTCTGGTTTTCTGCCGGAGATTCGGATCACAACCGGTTTACTGAACGATCAACAGGTTTTGCTAGAAATTACCGATAATGGCATCGGTATCCCTGAGGACATCCAACAGCGTTTGTTTGATCCCTTTTTCACCACGAAGCCCGTGGGCAAGGGAACGGGGATGGGTTTGGCGATTAGTTACCAAATTATTACGGAGCTACATCGGGGGGAGTTGACGGTGCGATCGCGTTTGGGCGAAGGGACAACGTTTCGGGTTTGGATTCCGCTGGCTCAGCAGGGGCCGATCGATCGAGATGCGCTGCGGTAAAGCTGAAGTCATAATGCAGTACCCTAGTTAAGAGAAATAATGTGCTACTGCTGCGAGGGTGTCATGCTAGCAAGGGTTTGGAGTGCCGCGATCGTCGGTATAAATGCGGTAAAAGTTGGCGTAGAAGTCGATGTTTCTGGCGGATTGCCTAGCATTGTCCTGGTTGGTTTGCCGGATACTGCGGTGCAGGAATCCCGCGAACGGGTGAAGGCGGCTCTCAAAAATGCGGGTTATATGCCGCCCATGCGCAAAGTAGTCATTAACCTTGCGCCCGCAGATCTACGCAAGGAAGGCCCAAGCTTTGATTTGCCCCTTAGTGTTGGAATTTTAGCCGCCTCTGAGCAGGTTAGCCCGGAACTGCTGGGGGACTATCTTTTTCTGGGTGAGGTGTCCTTGGATGGCAGTTTGCGGCCCATTGCGGGGGTTTTGCCGATCGCGGCTGCGGCCCAGGAACTGGGGATGGCGGGGATGGTGGTGCCGGAAGATAACGCCCAAGAAGCGGCGGTGGTGGAGGGGCTAAAGGTCTTTGGTTTTAAGCATTTGGCCGATGTGGGCAATTTTCTAAACAATCCGGTTCTGTATCAGCCAGTTCCGACCCCCGATCGCCGCGCCCATCTCCATAGCATCCCCCCCAGCCTGGATTTGCGGGATGTTAAAGGTCAGTCCCACGCCCGCCGTGCCCTAGAAATTGCGGCAGCGGGGGGCCATAATCTGATCTTTGTCGGGCCTCCAGGGAGCGGAAAAACTATGCTGGCACGGCGGTTACCGGGGATTTTGCCGCCTTTGAACTTTGAGGAAGCCCTAGAGGTCACCCAAATTCATTCTGTCGCCGGTTTGCTCAAGGAGCGGGGCAGTTTGGTCTGCGATCGGCCCTTCCGCAGTCCCCACCACTCGGCTTCGGGTCCGTCCTTGGTGGGGGGCGGCAGCTATCCTCGACCGGGAGAGATCTCTTTGGCCCATCGAGGGGTGCTATTTTTGGACGAATTAACCGAATTTAAGCGGGATGTGCTGGAATTCTTGCGTCAGCCTTTGGAAGATGGCCAGGTGACGATTTCTCGCACGCGGCAGTCGGTTTCCTTCCCGGCACGGTTTACGTTGGTGGCCAGTACGAACCCCTGTCCCTGTGGCTATTTTGGCGATACGATCCAGCCCTGTACCTGTAGCCCCCGCCAGCGGGAAAGTTATTGGGCCAAGCTGTCGGGGCCGCTGATGGATCGCATTGATTTGCAGGTGGCGGTGAATCGGCTCAAGCCGGAGGAGATTACCCAGCAATTGGAGGGGGAGCCATCGTTACCGGTGCGCGATCGGGTTCAGCAAGCACGGAATCGCGCCCTCGATCGGCTCCAGGGCGACCCGGAACCGATTCAATGCAATGCGGAAATGCAGAGCCGTCATCTGCGGCGGTGGTGTGTGTTGGAGGAGGGGAGCCGGATGATTTTGGAGGGGGCGATTCGGAAGTTGGGGCTGTCGGCGCGGGCGACCGATCGGATTTTGAAGGTGGCGAGAACGATCGCGGATCTGGCGGGTTCTGAGACGTTGCAAACGCCCCATGTGGCGGAGGCGATTCAATATCGGACGATCGATCGAATGCAGTAAGGCAGAATCTACAGAAGAATCTCGGTAGGGGTCGCGCCCCCGTGGCTCTCTC
>JBMTWK010000206.1:0-6017 GCA_049452395.1 Prochlorothrix sp.
TGCTGGTCAAACGGCTAGTAGCTTAAGGTCTGCTTTATAAATCAGCTCTTAGGCTGAATCGTTCTGAAGGAATTTTTCTGAAAGGGGCAAAGACGACGGGAAGAGACAGGCCACCCTTGAGACTAAACCATAGAACTGGCCACAGCAACCCTCGGTGGTCGGTATTCGGTGGCTGGGCGATCGCTGTGTCGAAATTCTAGATTTGTACCTGGGGCTTTTGGGGAATATTGTGTAAACTTTTGCAAAGAAGCTTAGAGAAATCCACTGCCAACCCAAGGAGCAACCCCATGATTTCCCGTCGTAATTTAGTTTTCGGTCTCCTAGCCGTTCCCCCCGTTGCACTCCTGGGACTACCTTTCACGTTCCCGAAAACCAGCAGAACGCCTTCCGGGGGTCCGCTGCCCCCCTTGGGTGAAGCCGCGCCAGACTTTACGCTACCCACCAATACCGGGAGCGGTAGCCTTTCGTTGCAGGATCTGCGGGGTCAGTGGGTGGTGGTGTATTTCTATCCCAAGGATTTCACCTCAGGCTGTACCTTGGAGGCTCAGCGCTTCCAGCGCGACTATGGGTTGTATCGCGATCGCAATACCCAAATTGTGGGCATCAGTGCCGATGATGTGGATACCCATGCCGAGTTTTGTGAGGCGGAGGGGCTGAAGTTTCCGCTCCTGGCCGATGTGGATGGGTCTGTGAGCCGTGCCTATGGGTCTTGGCTTGCGCCGCTGTCGTTGCGCAATACCTTTGTGATTGATCCAGCGGGAATTCTTCAGGCGCAGTTTATTGGGGTGAACCCGATCGCCCACAGTGCTGAAGTGCTGGCGACATTAGACCAGCTTCAAGCTTAGGTCTGTTGGGGAGGGAAGCACCCCTGTCTTGACGTTGCCCAGAGACCCCGCGATCGCCAAAACCCCGGTGTTAGACTGATGGCATTCCCCAGCGCACCCCTGGGAATTGGACCCCCGTTGCACCCTATCAGGCAACTCGCTATGGCTACTCCGGCACTCATCTCTTCTCCTCACCGCACCGATCCGGCGAGTCCCGTGACCTCCAGTCCGGCGGCGACTCCCTCGGCGACTCCCGTGAACCCCCCCGCTTTCCCCTCAGAACCCGACCTCCAGGCAGAACCTGACCCCAAGATTATTGTTGGCACGACCCCAGCACAACCGCCCGCAGAGCCGCCTCCCCTTGATTTAGGAGCCTCTACCCCTGCATCTTTGCCCCTGCAACTGTCGATCGATACCAGCCACCTCCTTACCCTCCTCAGCACCCTAGAGACCCCCGCCCTCAGCCAAGTCATTCAATGGCTCAGCACCGTTCTAGAACAGCGGCAGGCCCAACACGCTGCGGTCCAGTTACGGGAGACCCTGGAGCAGAAAACGGTCCCTGAACTGAAAGCGCTGGCTCAGGAGCTAGGCTTATCGCTGCGATCGCGGCTGAAGAAGAGGGAGATTATTGCGGCGATCGTCACCGCCCAAACCCAACCCACCACCATGCCTGCTCCCAATTCTGACCTTCATTCTGACCTTCCCGAATCCCCTGCATCCACTAACGTAGAGGCTGAAGTCACTTCTGGTCGGGATAACCGTGCTGCTTGGGAGCAATGGTGTCGGGAAGTTGATGCCTTAGAATATGCTCCTCCTAATCCAGAAAAAGGCGTGGGCGACGCATTCCTTGAGAAGTTCCGCCGTCAGGGGTTACAAGTTTAGAACGTGCTGGAGTAGCGGAATAGGCTGTGGGTGAATTATGACCAAAAAGAAGAGAAGCCAGCGAAATACCTCGATAAAAGCTGCTGAACCCCCAGTAAGGGGTAAAGAGGTGGGGCAGACTGCCGAAGCGAATGTTCATCTGCAATACTCACCCGGTAGTCTACTCTGTGATACTGGGGTTCTACTGGCTCTGGCAGATCTGAATCAAGCTCAACATCAAACATGTCAACACTTTTTTAAGCAACGCCTCCGAGATTGGCCTGCGGCACAACTCATCAGCAGTTGGTCCTGCTTTACAGAAGCCAGTTACCTAGCGCATAGGCAAGGCGGCTGGCCCCTACAACAGAAGTTGGCTGCACTGATACAGATTCAGATTTTAAGGCTCTACACACCCTGCTTAAAGAAAGCTGACTACGATCGCCTCTTTGCCCTGATGGAGCAGTACCAAAACGTGCCGATGGACCTGGCCGATGCCACACTGGTTTTAATGGCTGAGGCCACGGGACTGCGGGAGATTTTAACCCTTGACTCGGACTTTCAGATTTATCGGGTTCACCAGCATGAGACCTTTGAGATTCTGCCCTAGGGCTTCAGGAGCACAGCACTGAGAGATTCCCTAAAGCGGGAATGCCGTTGTCGGGGTGATTGAGTGGGATAATTTGTAGGCTCACCTTGACACAGTTCTTATTCATGGGGAGTGTGAAGGCGGCGAGATCGAGGTCTCAATCTAGTTATGGATTAACTGAGCCACAGATCAACTGAGCGACGTAATCAGCACTAGCAGTATTCTCGATCGACCCCCATCCTCATCATTCCCTAAGTCCTAGAGAGGTTGGGCACCCTCCCTATCCTCCCATTACTGTCAACGCTGCAATGCCACTGCATAAATCCCTGCGCCGTACCAAAATTGTCGCCACGATCGGCCCTGCCACGAGTAAACCCGATGTGCTCAAAGCTCTCATTGAAGCGGGAGCCACCACGCTACGCCTCAACTTTTCCCATGGCACCCATGACGATCACCAGCGCAGTATCCGCCTAATTCGTCAGGTTTCCTTTGAGTTGAACCAACCGGTGGGGATTTTGCAGGATCTCCAAGGCCCCAAGATTCGCCTCGGTAAATATGAGGCTGGATCGATCGTTCTGGCTAAGGGAGATCCCTACACCCTCACGAGTAACCCCATCCCCTGTACCCAAACCGAAGGGTCTGTGAGCTATGACAAGCTAGCTGAAGAGGTGCCAGCGGGGGCAACAATTTTGCTGGATGATGGCCGTGTAGAAATGCAGGTGGAGACGGTCGATCTTGCGGCGAAAGCGCTCCATTGCCGGGTGGTGGTGGGCGGCAAGCTCTCCAATAACAAGGGGGTGAACTTCCCTGGGGTCTACTTGTCGATTAAAGCCCTCACCGACAAAGACCGCAAAGACCTCGTGTTTGGTTTGGATCAAGGGGTAGACTGGGTTGCCCTGAGCTTTGTCCGCAATCCCCAGGATGTACTGGAAATTAAGGAACTCATCTCCAGTTCTGGGAAACAGGTTCCTGTGATTGCCAAGATTGAGAAGCATGAGGCGATCGAGCAAATGGAGGCCGTGCTGTCCCTCTGTGATGGGGTGATGGTGGCACGGGGCGACCTGGGGGTTGAGCTACCCGCCGAGGATGTGCCCATTTTGCAAAAGCGCCTCATTGCCACGGCTCGCAGCTTGGCCATTCCCGTCATTACGGCGACCCAGATGCTGGACAGCATGGTGAGCAATGCCCGCGCCACACGGGCGGAAATCTCCGACGTGGCCAATGCCATTTTGGATGGTACCGATGCGGTGATGCTCTCCAATGAAACAGCGGTGGGCGATTATCCGGTGGAGGCTGTGGCGACCATGGCCCGGATTGCCACCCGTATTGAGCAGGAGCAGGCGATCGCCAATACCCCCCCTGTGAAGGTGCGATCGATCCCCCATGCCATCAGTGAAGCGGTGGGTACGATCGCCACCCAACTGGATGCGGCGGCCATCATGACCATGACCAAGACCGGGGCCACCGCCCGCAACGTCTCCAAGTTTCGCCCCATTACGCCCATCCTTGCCGTTACGCCCCACGTTGATGTAGCCCGCCAGCTACAACTGGTTTGGGGGGTGAAGCCGCTGCTGGTGCTGGACTTGCCCTCTACGGGTAAGACCTTCCAGGCAGCCCTGAATGTCGCCCAGGAGAAGGCTCTGGTAGAGGCTGGGGATCTGGTTGTGATGACCGCAGGGACTCTTCAAGGGGTTTCGGGTTCCACGGACTTGATCAAGGTAGAGCTGGTCACCTCGGTGCTGGGTCAAGGCGTTGGCATTGGTCAGGGATCGGTTAGCGGTCGCGCCCGAATTGCCCACAGCGCCCTGGATATCCATGGCTTTAATCCGGGGGAAATTTTGGTGGTGCCCCAAACCTCGGTGGACTATATCGAGGTGATCCGCAAGGCGGGCGGCATTATTACGGAAGAGGACAGCCTCACCAGCCATGCCGCTGTGATTGGCTTGCGTTTGGGCATCCCTGTGATTGTGGGGGTTGCAAATGCGACCCGATCGATCCGAGAGGGGCTGCTGCTGACCTTGGATGTGCAGCGCGGGGTTGTCTATTCGGGGGCGGGTAGTGCGGAGCGCACGGATGATATTCTGACCCGTCCCTAGGGTGTTGGGGGGCACTCTGGGGTTCACCCTGGGGTTTACCTTGGGGTTCACTCTAGGCTTTGGCCGCTTTCGGCAGAAGTTCTCTCCCACCTGTCCCCCCAATGAGATATCCTTAACCAAAGTCCCCAAGCGACTGTTCCAGACTGTTAGCATGGGGATTTTGGTCTTTAACGACGGACCACAACAGCGTTAGATTTCCGATCGGGTTTGTTAATCCGTGCACTGAAGCTTAGAAGCCTCGCTGGGATTTTCCCAGTCTCGCCAAGGCCCAAAAATTTGGCCCAGCAGGATGGATCTCTAGGATCGATCTGATCTGAGCCTTCCGGGGGTGTTGTTTGCGGGAGTGGTCAAAAGTTTTCGGGGTGGGGGGTCTACTGTTGTCAGTCTCCGATAAGATATTTAAGAAAAGCACTCGTTGCTATATTGAGGAGGAAAACATTATGGCTGGAGGCAGTACAGGGGAACGTCCCTTTGCCGATATCGTGACCAGTGTTCGCTACTGGATTATCCACAGCATTACCATTCCTGCGCTGTTTTTAGCAGGCTGGTTATTTGTTAGCACTGGCTTAGCCTACGATGCCTTCGGTACCCCCCGTCCCAATGAGTATTACACTCAGGACGTGATCAAGGCTCCCGTGGTGTCCGATCGCTACGAAGCAAAACAGCAGATCGAAGAGTTTCTGAACCAGTAGTTTTTGCAAGTTTTAGATAATCCCTATGGCAGGTCGTAATCTCAATCAGCCCATTACTTATCCTATTTTTACGGTGCGGTGGCTCGCCGTACACACCTTAGCCGTCCCCACGGTCTTCTTCCTCGGCGCGATCGCCGCCATGCAGTTCATTCAGCGTTAATTTACCCATGGACAAATCTCCTAATCCCAATAGCCAACCGGTTGAACTGAACCGCACCTCTTTCTTTTTGGGTCTTCTCCTAATCTTCGTATTAGGGATTCTGTTTTCCAGCTACTTCTTTAACTAGAGGATTTTAAAACCATGGCAGACGCTAAGATTCCCCTTTGGATTGTTGGAACGATTGCAGTTACCGGCGCACTGACCGTCGTCGGCATCTTCTTCTACGGTGCTTACGTGGGTGTTGGTTCTGGCATGTAGGTTCTCCTAGGGCCAGTTTTTAGACGATCGTCTGCCGGTTGTTGCAGCGACGTTGTTCAAAAACGCCACGCTTAAATAGACTGAACTGAGATCTAAAGGGCTGTTTCCCCAGGAAATGACCACGCTAAGATCTTAAAAATGGTGGAATGACCGTGCTTGATGTAATGCGCTAGGTTCCACCATTTTGTTTTTTTGGGGATTTTTGAAGATTTTTGGGCGTTCTTGTGTTTTTTCAGGCTGATTGCGCCGGGTGCATCCCACTTTAGAAAAATCTCGGTAGAGGTCGTGCCCCCGTGGCTCCCCTCTTGGGACTAAAACCGGGGCAACCACAGGGGGATTGCCCCTACCCGATCGGGTTCACTCATCAAAGTGGGGTGCTTCCGATTGCGCCCTAGGAACTAGTAGAGCATGGCGGATAGATCATGCGGCAGTTCCATACCCTTGCGAGTGTGGGCATCTTGCCCGCAAGGTGAGCGAGATGCTCACAATGTCCATACCCTACCCTTTCGAGTGCTGTGGGCATCTTGCCCGCAAGGTGAG
>JBMTWK010000207.1:0-5999 GCA_049452395.1 Prochlorothrix sp.
GTGGGAACTGGGCGCGATCGTCCCCCCCCCGGACCCAGCCGCCCCCCCGCCCAAACTCCCCGCAGCGCGATCGATCAGCCCCAGCCCCTGGGTTAACCGCCCCGGACCATAGATTTTCGTCGCCGCCACCGTCGTCAGCAGCGCCTCAGCCCCCGGCTCCAAAGTCGCGTGCAACTCCAGCCGATCGCCCCCCACCAGCCCCCCCGCCGTATGCAGCACCACCCCATGACAGCGATGCTTCCCCTCCGGGTAAAACGGGCGTTGCAGCTTAAAGGGCGCTTGCACCTCCGTCAAACGCTGGCAGGTTTGACCCTGATACCGGGAATAACACACCCCCAAACGACCCTGCCACGACGATTCAGCCATAGAAAACTCAAAAAAAGTGCCAAAAGCCATTGCAAAAAGGGGATAAAGCGCTCTTCTCCCCCTAAATCGGCCACTTAAACCGAAGAATCTCGGTAGGAGTCGCGCCCCCGTGGCTCCCCGCTTCGAGCCACACACCGGAGCAACCACAGGGGAATTGCCCCGACCCCATCGGTCAACTCGTCAACATGGGATGGCCCCCCGCCTTCCCCCCTGCCCCCAAGAGATTCAGGGGGATTCGGGGAAATTTGGGGGGATTCAAGGAGATGTTATTAAACGTCCTCTAAAGTCGGCGAATCCGCACTCTCTGCGGCCCCTTCCCCACTGGTAACCGCACTGGGAGCCGTATCCTCAACCACCTCCGGCGTAGACACTGCCGCCTCAGCAGGGTGAGTAGCCGCAGACTCCGACACCTCAGCGGGCGCAGGACTCGACAGCAGCGCCTGATCCACCGTGAGATCATCCACCAGCAGCGGCACGCCTTCACCGGGGGTTTGAATCGTCTTGGTTGGGGTAGGCTTGGGAAACTCGCCCCCACCGGACTCAATCTTGCGTTTAGGCTTTTTCTTAATGGTTTTCTCTGTTTTCGGTGCCCGCATCCGTTTCGGTGCTTCGTCCAAAGTCAGGATCACATCCTTCATAAAAAAGCGGGGAAAGCGCCGATCGAGGGTCGCCGTACAGGCCACAAACATCGGACTACCCTGCTCTTCCTTCTCACCACGGGGATTAAACCGCCAAGGCCGGGGCGAATCATCCCCCTTCCAGACAAAGGGCAAGTAACAGGACTTGAGCCGATCGCCCTCCCAATGCTTTTCATTGCGGTGAATCGCCAGCACCGGGCGACGCAACTGGGGAATAAACTGCCACAGCCCCGCTAACTTCCACTCATCCTCTTCATTTTGGAATTCACTCCAAGCCAAAATCTGGAACTTTAGCGTCTCTGCCTTGAGATCAAAACGGGGGTAAACCAGGAAACGAAAAGGCTTATTTTCAATCGCATCAAGGTGCCACTTGGCCTTGCGAATCCCCACAGCGGGGTAACTGCCTTGGCGAATATGCAGGGCCTTGTCGGAATAAATTCCGCGAACAAGACCAACAGCTTGATAGTGGGCGGTGTCTGGTGTCATGGTTAACCTGGGTAGGGAATAGAGGCAAATAGACTTCTAGAAAGAAGAGGGAGCGTGCCGCCGTGGGGGTAAAGTACCGCCTTGAAGTCACCGTTCCCAAAGTCAGAGGTCTAGTCCATTCCGATCTCGTTGGTTCAGAATGCGCTGAAAGCAGCGTGAGATGCGTGCAGGATATTTAACGTCTCAGCATTATAGTAGACTGCTCCGGAATTCTCAGGCTTTGGGGTCAAGGAGGGCCGGGGCCGAGGGAGCAGACCCATGGGGAAAACGGAAGCAAAAGGCCGTTCCAGGGGCGGCGGGACGATCGGGGCGATCGCGATCGCCCGTGGGACGATCGGGGGGCAACCCTTCGGATTTGGCCCGATCGGGACTATCCCGATCGCCGCCATGCTCCGCCGCCAACACCCACGGCGACCAACAACCCGCCGGACTCAACACCATCAACTCGCCCCCCATCTGCTCCACCAACTCCTTCACCACCGCCAACCCAATCCCCGTCCCCGGAATCTCCCCCTGGGCCTGGACCCCCCGATAATGCCGCTCAAACAAACGCGGTCGATCGCACTCCGGCACCCCCGGCCCCGTATCGCTGACAATAATCTCGGTCCAGCCCCCAGCCCAAACCCCAGCCTCTGCCCCCGGCCACGCTAGCCGCTCTGAAGCCGCCAACCCCGCCCCCTGCTGCACAATCACCGCAATCTCACCGCCCTCCGGCGTGTACTTGAGGGCATTGTCCACCACATTGCTCAACACCTCCCCCAAAGCCATGGCATGGGCCGCCAAAGGGAGCCAGGGATCCGGGGGGAAATGGGTCTGCATCAAAAGGTTTTGCTCCTCAGCCCGCGCCCAAGCCGTCGCCAGAATCGGCGCAAGCACAGCCCGCAAATCACAGGCTTCGATCGTCAACTGGGAAGTCAGCAGAGATAGACTCGCAGGGGGCAGGGCCGGAGGAGGGCTAGGGGCCACGGGGTCAGCGCGATGATCGTCGCTGGGGGCCAGTTGCGCATCCAACAACTGGGACGAACTGGGGATATCCTGCCAATTTCCGGCCTGCCAATGCTCAGCTTGCCAGTTGCCAGCCTGCCAAGTTCCGGCTTGCCAATGCTCGGTCTGCTGGTTGAGTTGCTGGAGCAGCATACTGAGGCGATCGCTCTCCCGCACCATATTTTCCGCCACCCCCCGGTTGGGATCCTCCGCCTGGAGCCGCCGCAGCAAGAGCTTGCCAAAGGTCCGCAGTGCCGTCAGGGGATTGCGAATTTGGTGCAACAGCGTATCCAAAATATCCTGCTGCTGCTCCTGAATCACCTCCTGCTCCCGATAGCGCTGCTGCATCCAATGGCAACGCCGCTCTAGGACACAGGCCAAGGTCAAGCCATGGGCGACCTGCTTCAGATGGTGGTGATCCTGGGCCGTCCAACCGGGGCCATCGCGCTCCACCACCAAAAAGCCCAACACAAAGTTACCCTGCTGAAGCGGCATCACCATCTGATGTTGGGTTGGATGCTGGGTTGGGTGTTGCGTTGGATGTTGCATGGGATCTAAGACTACGGAGGCCACCCGATCGTCCGCCCCCAAGCCCAGATCTTCCCAAGCCGCCGCTGGCGCAGGCACCGCAGAAACCGCCCGCGATCGCTCAGCAGCCGGATCCGCCCCTTGTTGCACAGCATAGGGGCGATCGAAGTCCCCTGGGAACGGGGGCAAAGCCCCCTCCAACGGCGCACCCCCATGGGCCACTTCCTCATCCAATTCCGCACCATGGGCCACTTCCGCCAGCGATGGGTTGGACAGCACCCTAGAAACGGGGGCAACCCCCTGGGGAGCAGGATCCAGGGATACAGACAGCTCTTCCGGCAAAGCTTGGGGGGGCAACAACATCCCGGCAGAATCGAGGGGATCACAGCCCCCCCCATCGGGATAGGTGGCCACGGCAATGGGAGCAGTTTGGGGCCGATCGGCCCAGTCACCCGTTAAGTAGACTACACCGAGGTAAATTCCCAGGGCTTGGGCCAGCAATTGCAGTTGGGTCTGGCAAAGGTTAATAAATTCAGAGCTGGCAGGCGGGGACATGGGGGCAAGGAGAGAGGAGACAACGGTCTCGTAACGTCTACAGCAGGGCAGGGGTCAAGCTGATTCGATCGGGAAGACACGGCCCGCCAAACCGGGAATGTCGTCCAAGATTCCCCAAATTCACAGGCCAAAGCCCTTGAACAAATCCATGAAAATTGTTAAGATTAGTAGCCATCATAGCAATGTATGGAGGCTGTACGCAGAGGTCTTGCTACACCGAGAAACGCAGAATGACTGCCTGAGGCAAAGTTCTGGCTGCTTGAGGGGAGTAAACCGGGCAAAAGAAATCGCTAGCCGACCAAGCTAGGCATTTCGTTTCTGCCAACCGTACAGCGGGTTCAGTCAGCGCCAAGACGAGGGTTTATCGAGAAACCATTTGGGGTTTGAGGATTCGAGGAACTGGGTTCTAGGCGATGCACTTCAACTCTAGAAATCGGAGAGTTCATTCTCGATTCTACCTAATTTTGGGGTTTCATACCCGCAGGGTATTTATACCCAGACTGAAACTCTAAATCCCTAGATTCTTCAAGGATTTTTTTAAACTTTCAAAGCCAGAGTTGGGATCACCTGGGTTCTCCGTTGACAGAGCCGTTCAACACGATATAACACAGGGCTGACTCACTTTCTCCGATCGCACCGATGCGAAACTGCTGTCCAAACTCTCTAGGTGAACAGATGGAGGGGAAGGCTGGCAGACCTTGTTCGCTGGGCAACCGTGACTGTAGGCAGCCAAGGGCGATCGGCCTATTTAACCCGATCGTCGATCGTGGTGGCTCTCGGCAATCCCACCGTTTCCCCGTAATTCCACCCAACTGCAAACCGTTTTTCCGCTGACAGAGCTTAGGCTACCGACGCAGGAACCCCCGCCGGATCTGAAGGGGACTTTGGGGCACTGCCCCGACTCCGCCCCACCCCAGAGACGCGCAATACCATCTCGGAGCCGCACAGTTTGTATCGATAGCTTAAAGAAAGTTGAAAATTCTGTTGAGAATCGATATACTTTCCACGGTTCTGTAGCTATGACTACAACCCAACAGCACCTTCGTCAACTACAGCAATGCTGAGGTTTACCGGCGCTAGGCTGGTATGACGGCTTCGTTCTGGGTTGTGTTCCAGAGTCCGTAGCCCTTGCTGCTAGGGCCGGTGCCTGGAAAGGGGCTGCTGTGGGGTTTCTAAGAGTCCCATGGTCTCAGCTCTATCATGCTTCGTAATTTTTAGTATTCAATAACGTAGGAGGTAAGGAGGTTGGCTAGACGACGCAAGCGCAAGAGCCGCCGCCGCTTAGAAGGGCGCAGAATCTTGGAAAATGTCCCTCAGTACAGCATCGAGTGCGGTGAAGATAAGCCCGTGACCGCTGCTCGTAAATTCATCCATTCTGAGGGGATTATGCCTCCTGCCCTGCTGCTCGTAAAGCGAAACGAGCATACCACTGATCGGTACTTCTGGGCTGAGAAGGGGTTGTTTGGTGCCCAATATGTGGAAGAGAACCATTTTCTGTTCCCCAGCCTTCGCTGCCCCGAAGGGGAGGAAGAGCCGTTGGCCCTAGCCTCTGCCCGCTAAGGGTTCACTTGGGTCTGATTTGGGTCTGGCTTCAGTTTGACTTGGGTTTAACTTGGGTTTGACTTCAGTCTGACTTGGGTCTAGCTTCAGCTTTCGATCGACTGCATGGTGTGGGGTTCGCCCCTAGGCTTGCGGCCTAGTTTGGGCTGCTCGGTCTGCGCCATGGGGTCGATCGGCCCGGTGGTCCAACGGTTCAACATCACTCCAGCCTTGGCGCTCAGCGTGCCAGTCTGGGGAAACGTCATTTGGTCGCTGTTTTGAACCCAATGGGGGGAGAGACAGCGGCTCAATTTTTGCGGGGCTAGGCCGTTGCGTAAGCGATTGAACCAACTGGCTAGGGGCAAGCCCCCCGTAATTGCCCTGCCCAAAAACTTTGATTGGGACCGAAGCGGGGAGCCACAGGGGCACGACCCCTACCAGGGTTCTTCCAAAGTTGGGATGCTCCCCCAATGTACCCAGGCAACTGTGCAACAGCAAATGCACGAGGCCAGAGATACAAAGGCAAAGACACAAGGCCAGAGACGCAAGGGCAACGGCACAAGGTCGGACGCAAAGGAGACCCTAGGCAAGGTGTTATGCTCGGCAAAGCAATCTCAAGGAAGAGATATTATGTTGCGATCGCGGGGCATTGAGGCGATCGGCGCAAGGGGCTATAAACGAGGGTGGCCGTTGGTAACCATTCAGGGGGTCACGGAAGAATGCGGGTTTCAGGCTCTGAAAATCCTGGATTGGTATGGTTTGAGCTGCTTCGGACTCCGATCGGAGGGCTGAAACCCTACTAACTTCGTAGACCCCTGAATAGTTACGGTGGCCGTTGCTAGGGAACCCAGCGAAAACGGGACGGTTAAATAGGTTTTGTTTTAAAGTGAGATGCGTTTTAGA
>JBMTWK010000208.1:0-5968 GCA_049452395.1 Prochlorothrix sp.
TTGTGCCCCAGTGGCTCCCCTCTGGCTGCCAAATTAGTACAGCATGGCAGAAATTCCCATCCCCTTTCTAGTGCGGGCATCGTGCCCGCGTGGTGAGCGAGACACTCACACTAGTGGGTGTAAAAATGGGTGTAAAACTTACGCCTAGGTCTACTAGGGCACCCATGGGGGGATTGTCCCGATCGCATTGGTTAATCCGCCAACGTCAAATAAACCCTCGATGATGCTAAAAGAAAGCAATTTTGGTCTATTGGGAGGTTGATATCCGAGATGGTCACCAAAAGAGGGCAGGTTTGGTTTATTTTGGGGTTAGTATCCGAGATGGTCCGTAAAAGAGGGCGGGTTTAGTTTATTTTGGGGTTAGTATCTGAGATGGTCCGTAAAACCCGCCCCTACGTTAGTTTTGATTGTGAGAAAATCGGCTTTTTCTAAATCTGTGAACGAAATAAAGCAGCCTTGGTATTGGGGCTGGCGCTGGGTGACTGGTGCTTACCTCAGTAGCCGTTTTGTTGTGTTATTGCTGTTAGTGGTGATCCCAACCCTGACCGCCGAGCCGGGATCGCCCCACTTGGAGAACCCCTGGTTTATTCTGACCCATTGGGATGGGGAATGGTACCGGAGTATTGCGGAACAGGGCTATAGCTACGCCCCCGATGGCCAAGAGTATAACGTCGCCTTTTTCCCGCTGTTTCCGCTGTTGGTGCGGGGACTTATGGCGATCGGCCTTCCCTTCCCAGTTGCTGCGATTTTCCTCAGTAACCTCTGTTTTTGGGCTGTTTTGCTCCGTCTCTTTGGCTGGATGGCCCGCACCCAGAACGAAGCCGTCGCCCGCTGGACCGTGCTGTTTTTGGCCTGGTGTCCCTGGTCCTACTACAGTAGCATCGCCTATACCGAAAGTCTCTTCCTCTGGGTCACGCTCTCGGCCTTAATCGCCTTTGAACAAAAAGACTATGGCGGGGCTGCGCTGTGGGGAATGTTGGCCAGTGCGACCCGCTTACCGGGCATTGTCTTGGTCCCCACCTTTGGCCTGTTGACTTGGCTCCAAGGCCGATCGCCCCAGGGCTACCTTGCGGCAGGGGCAAGCAGTTTAGGGGTTGTGGCCTATAGCCTGTACTGTGGTTGGAAATTTGATGCACCCCTCGCATTTATTGCAGTGCAAGAGGCTTGGGAAGCAAGACCCGACTTTTTGGGCCAAAATTGGTGGCTAGTGCTGCTGCGAGTTATTTTTGGCCGTTCCAATGTCAAGGCGGGACTGTGGGAAGCGGGGGGACTGGTGGATCCTGTCTATCCGGTGCTGGTGGTGCTGCTGCTGGGGCTAGGGGGCGGGCTGTGGTGGACGCGGCAACGGTGGCCGAGGGCAGGGCTGGAGGCGGCTGTGGGCGTGCTGACGATCGCCCTGTGGCTGGTCATGGGGGATGAGGGGCTGACCTTGGTGCTGCTGTTGGGCAGTGGGGGGCTGCTGTGGGCGGTGCGGGATCAATTTAACCCAACTGCGCTGATTTACAGTTGTTTTGCCTTTCTTCTGCTCTTGGCGACGGGCCGAACCCTGTCTTTCTCCCGTTTAGTCTATGGCATTGTCACACTCACCCCTGCCCTAGCCCTGTTTCTGCACCGATCGCCCCGCTTGGCTGCCTTCACCCTCGGCTTTTTTGTGCTCCTCCTCATCACCCACGGCCTCCGCTTTGGTCAAGGATTTTGGGTTGCCTAGGCGATCGCCCTGGGATTTTCCGGCGATCGCGGTGGGGGGCTGAGCGGACAGGGTATACTCATTGAGTACACTGGTATTAGTTGCCATGTCCTACGACCTCCAGCAGCCCGATGGGATCGAAAAAAACAAGCTCTATGCGGAGGATACCGCCGTCCATGACTGGTATCGCTTTGTTTTGTCCTATCCCCCCCATTTGGTGCGCCAGTATCTCCAGCGCTTCCAGGTACGCCCTGGGCAAACGGTGCTCGATCCCTTTTGCGGCACCGGAACCACCCTGGTGGAAGCCAAAAAGCTGGGGTTTGCCTCGATCGGCACCGAAGCCAATCCCGTCGTGCAATTTGCGGCCCAAACCAAGCTGGATTGGACCCTAGATCCCGCTGCCTTGGTGAGCCACGCCCAAACCCTGGCCACTGCTGCCCAAGCTCGCCTAGCCGCCCACCCCGGAGACCTGAAAAGCCTCGACCCCGATCGCGAAAAACTGCTCCTCACCAACTCCATTAGCCCTCTCCCCCTCCATAAGGCCCTGCTGCTGCTGGAAACCCTGGATACTGCTCCGGACTCGGTTTTTAGGCCGATCGAACGCCTGGCCTTGGCGAAGCAACTGGTTTCAACGGCCAGTAACCTCTACTTTGGTCCAGAGGTTGGGGTCAGCCGTCGCAAAAAAGAGGATGCGCCCCTGGTTGAAGCTTGGCTAGCCCAAATCTCGAAAATGGCGGTGGATTTGGCTACCGTCGCCGATCGATCCCAAATTCCGGCCCAGGTCTATTTGGGCGATGCCCGATCGCTGCCCGTCGCCATTGCTCCCGCCTCGATCGCCGCTGTGATCACCTCCCCCCCCTATCCCAATGAAAAGGACTATACCCGCACTACGCGCCTAGAATCGGTGATCCTAGGCTTCCTGGACAGTAAACAGGACCTACGGCACCATAAACAGCGGTTGCTGCGCTCCAACAGCCGCAATATCTACAAAGACGATCGGGAAGGGGACTGGGTGGCCCACTGCGATCGGGTCACGGCCCTGGCGGACCAAATCGAGCAGCGGCGGCTTGAACTGGGCAAAACTTCCGGCTTTGAGCGGGCCTACCATCGGGTGGTGCGCAACTACTTTGGGGGCATGTGGCGGCATTTTGCCGATCTGCGGCCTCTGCTGCAACCAGGGGCTAATCTTGCCTATGTGGTGGGGGATCAGGCTTCTTTTTTCCGAATTCCGATTCGGACGGGACAAATTCTGGCCGAGTTGGCGCTGGATCTGGGCTATGAGGTGGTGGCGATCGATCTGTTTAGGACCCGCCTTGCTACGGCAACCCAGGAGCAGCTTCGGGAGGAAGTGGTTGTATTACGCTGGCCCGGTTAGGCTGGTTCTGTTAAACCCAGATCCAATCAGGAATCCCGCAGAATTTCGCCGATCGTGGCCACCACTGCCGCCCCGATCGCCCCATAGTCATAGCCCCCCTCCAAGCCCAGCACAATCTTCTTCGTCACCCCCAAGCAAGCCCGCATCAGCACCCCAAAATCCTCCGGCTGTAACGACAGTTGGGCCAACTGATCGGCCTGGGTGGCATCATAGCCCGCACTGATAATCAACAGGTCCGGCTGAAAGGCTTTAATAAACGGAATGACGCGATTTTCAAACTGGGGCTGGTAATTCTGCATTCCCGTGCCCGCTTCGAGGGGAATATTGAGAATATTGCCGTGATTGCCCTGTTCAGTGGCGCGTCCGGTGCCGGGGTAGTAGGGGAATTGGTGTAGGGAGGTATAGATAATGCGGGGATCCGTCGAGACCATGGCCTGGGTGCCGTTGCCGTGGTGGACATCCCAGTCTAGAATCGCAACCCGATCGATTCCGGGCACGGTCAGGGCATGGTAAGCAGCCAGAGCGGCATTGGAGAAAATACAAAAGCCCATGCCGTAGTTGGGCATGGCATGGTGGCCCGGAGGACGGGCGAGGACAAAGGCCGGAGCATTTTGGGCTAAAACCGTATTTACGCCATCAATCCAAGCATTAACCGCCAATAAAGCGACGGCATAGCTGCGGGGGCAGACATAGGTGTCTTGGTCTATCGGGCCACCCCCCTGGGCGGCAAGGGCTTCAACGGCGGCAACGTAGTCGGGATTGTGGTACTGGCGCAGGAGGGGGAGGGGGGAGCGATCGGCGGGTTCCGTGGGGGTTCGCCACTGGAGCCGATCGGCCCAGGGAGCGGCCTGGAGGGCGTTGACAATGGCGGTGAGACGACCGGGGTTTTCGGGGTGGTAGGGGCCGGGGTCGTGGTCGAGGAATTGTTCGGAGTAGATTAGGGGAAGGGTTTGCACGGGCTTGGAGTGGGTGACAAAACGGAACCGCGCCTAATGGGAACTGACGGCTACTTTTCTGGACCAGGTTTGGATCGGTTCTGCAAACAGAGAATGGTAATCCCGCAGTTCTCCCTTGGCCATGCCCAGCGCCATCGCCTCTTCAAATAGCTCCTCTAGGGAGCGCAGCGCCAACTGAGCTGCACCGGGAGAATGGGGGATGGTGGCCAAGAGGGCCGTCAGTTTGCAGCGAATATCCCGGAGACGATCGGAAACGCTCTCCGACTCCAGATCACAGGCAATGGCCGAAGGCCGATCGTCCCCATCATAGGTTTGGGTTTGGGGCGGTAAATAGGTGTGGGTTTTGGCATCGTAGGCCAACACTTCCCCCGACTCAATTTCATAGATCCAGCCGTAAATTCTAAGCTGTCCCTGGTGCAGTTTGGCCCGTACCACCGGGTAGGTTTTCAGGTTTTCAATCTGGACTAAAACATTCTCCGCCACCAGGGTTTCAATCAGTTCTTCCCCGGTTTGATCGGGATAGTTATCCAGCACCAGCCGCCGGGTTGCTTGGGCATGTTGCAACCAGTCATACACCAGCGGCATGTCTGCTTGGAGCTTATTTAGCTTTAGCAATCCCTTCATGGCTCCACAGTGGGAATGCCCGCAAATAATGACCTGCTTAATGCCCAACGCACTGATGGCGTACTCGATCGTGCCGCCTTCTCCCCCATTGGCAGCCCCAAAGGGCGGCACAATATTCCCGGCATTGCGAATGACAAACAATTCCCCCACATCCGTGCTGGTGATTAAATTCGGCGCAACACGGGAGTCTGAGCAGGTAATAAACAGCACTCGTGGCGTTTGGCCGTGGGACAACTGCTCTAGCAGTTCTTGGTGCTCAGTAACATAGGTTTTTCTAAACTTATCTAAGCCACGAATGAGCTGCTTCATGGGAAATATAGGGGTTAGGGGGTTACTGTAAAAAGGGTGGGCGACATGCCCCAATTATAAATCTAAAGGTGAGAGTCGTAGTGTCCGCCAATTGCGAAGATATAACTATACAGCACTTTCTGTTTCTGCGTTATACATCTGAAACCTAGCCCCCGCAGGGGTTTGGGTAACTTATGCTGTACGAGAGCCAGATGGAAAGTGCTGTATACTCATCATTAAATCTATAAATCTATAAATGAGTCGATCCTGATCCGAAATTCGTCTAGACCATAGACCTGAAAGGTTATGCTTCAGTGGCTCTGGTTTGCCTAGACCAGAAGATGGATCGTCCGATCTAATCATTGGGTGCATTCCACTTTGAAAGCATCTGGGTAGGGGTCGTGTCCCCGTGGCTCCCCCCTTGGAACCAAAACCAGGACAATCACAGGGGGTTTGCCCCTACCAGCTTGGTTAAATCGCTAAAGTGGGATGCTCCCGATCGGAGGAGGGCTTTAAAGGATCGTAACGTCTGCTTTACAGGCAAGGGGCAGGCTAGGTAAAGTGTTGTCTCAATCGCCCAACTCCAGATGGTAAACGACATAACCCAACCTCTGAAGCCCCTCCAACACCTCGGCTCCCCCTGGTTAGCCCAACACATTGCAAAACGCGCCTACCATAACATTCCCGCCTATCGCCAATTCCTGCACGATCGCCACCTCAAACTCCCCCTAGCCTTCCAAGACCTCCCCCCCACCGACAAATCCTCCTACCTCATCCCCAACACCTTCAGCAACCTCACAGGAGGCAACCTCGATCGGAGCTTCATGCTCTATCGCTCCTCCGGCTCCTCCGGCCAACCCCAATACTGGCCCATGTTACGCAGCTCCAACCGTGGCTCCCACCTTGCCTCCAAATGGTTCCTCGAACAAACCTTTCAAATTCACCGCAAAAAAACCCTAATTATTGTAGCCAGTAGCCTCGGCAGCTTAGTGGTGCAGGAAAGTCGTGAAAGGCTTGTCAGGTGAGGGCTTCAGCGAC
>JBMTWK010000209.1:0-5949 GCA_049452395.1 Prochlorothrix sp.
TATAAACCCTAGATTTTGCTCCTCTGGCGAATGTGGTAGGATTCACCAAATGGTTAAAAGTCGGCTCTTTATCAGCCGCAAGAGTGAACAGAACATTCGTTTGGATCCCTTTTTTGCTGAAAACTATGTTGTTAAAAAAATGGGGCATTCGCTTTTTAAGCGCACTACTCTTGATCGCTCCCCTCGCTGCCTGCACCTCCGGTTCCGAGTCCACCAGCAGCGGCGGTGACACAACGGAAACCGCTGAAGCCACCGGTACACCCGCCGCAACCAGCAGCCGCCTTGATGCCGTGAAAGAACGGGGCAAACTGGTCTGTGGTGTGGAAGGAACCATTCCTGGCTTTAGCTTTGTGGGAACTGATGGCTCCTACTCCGGCTTGGATGTGGATGTCTGTAAAGCAGTAGCAGCAGCAGTCTTCGGCGACCCTGAGGCCGTGGAATATCGCAACCTCGACTCCACCGAGCGCTTTACAGCACTGCGGGGCGGGGAAGTGGATATGCTGTCCCGGAACACCACCTGGACCCTCAGCCGGGATGCAACAGGCGGAAACGCCATGGAATTTGCCCCCACCTCTTTCTACGATGCCCAAGGCATGATGGTCCGGGCTGACAGTGGCGTGACCAAGCTGGAGGACATGGAAGGGCTGTCCATCTGTGTGGAAACCGGCACCACCACCGAGCTAAACCTCACCTCCCGTATGGCTGAGCTAGGGGTTAGCTACACCGATGTGAAGTTCCAAGATGGAACCGAGGCGGTTCAAGCCTATCTGGAAGAGCGCTGCGATGGCTTCACGTCTGATAAATCCCAGCTCTTTGCCCGCCGCACCCAGTTCCCCACACCGGAAGACCATGTGCTCTTGGATGTCACCATGTCCAAGGAACCCCTGGGACCGGTCACCATGAACAATGATTCCCAGTGGTTTGATGTGGTCAAGTGGGTCATGTACGGCTTGGTTCAGGCGGAGGAGTTTGACATTACCCAGGCCAATGTTGAGCAAATTGCAGCCTCCTCGGACAGCAAGGATATCAAGGCTTTTCTGGGGGTTGAAGGCGACTTCGGCAAGCAGTTGGGTCTGGAAAATGACTTTATGCTCAATGCCATTAAGGCTGTGGGGAACTACGGCGAAGTTTATGAGCGCAACATTGGGGATGGGATTCCCCGGGGTCTCAATCGCCTGTGGACCGATGGCGGTTTGATGTACTCCCCCCCCTTCCGCTAAGAGCGACGACCGCGATCGGGGCTGTCCGAAGGGTTCCAGTTTTGCACTGGAATTTGCGGCCCAGTTTCGATCGCGGGACCCCCCCTGGGGTCTCCCTCTAGCTCACCTTCGCCGTTTAGAACGATCGTACTATGGCCGCTCGTACCCCTGACGCGACTCCCCTGTGGCGGGACGATCGGGTCTGGAAAATTATTTTTCAAGTTCTTGTCTTGGCCCTGGTTCTAGGGGGCTATCTCCTGCTGTTCCACAATTTCAATTTGAATTTGCAACGGACAGGGTTATCTTTTTCCTTCAGTTTTTTGTCTAGCCCAGCGGGCTTTAGCATCGGCGAAACCCTGGTTGAATATACCGCGAATGATCCCTATCAACGGGCAATTTTAGCCGGGATCCTCAATACATTTCGGGTTATTTTCATCGGCTTTGTGGCCACGACCCTGTTGGGAACCGTAATGGGGGTCATCAGTTTTTCCCAGAACTGGATTCTGCGCAAGGTCAGTCAAATTTATGTGGAAGTGGTGCGCAACACCCCGCTGTTGTTGCAACTGCTGTTTTGGTATTTTGTCGTCTTTCTGAGCCTGCCCCGCCCCTCAGAGCCAGTCCAATTTCCCGGCACTTGGCTCGGAACCGTTTGGCCCAATAGCGGCTTGGATCGCCTACCGGATTGGTTCTTTTTAAGCAAGGCGGCGGTGTTTGTGCCTTGGCCAACGATCGATCGGGGCTTCTGGGCTTGGTTTGTCGCAGCCTTGGTTTCTGGGGTTCTGGCGATCGTGGTTTGGCAGTGGCGCACCTACTTAATGGTGGAAAAAGGCAGCGCTGGCCAAGCGCAACTGGGGGTCTTTATTGGGCTGCTCGTGGGGGTTTTGGGGATTGTCGCCCTTGCCTTCCAGTGGGAAGCCCCCGTCCTCCAAGGCTCAGGCCGCCCCGAAGGGGGTCTTCAGTTGTCGGTTGAATATTCCTCGGTCTTGGTGGGGTTAGTGGTCTATACCGCCGCCTTTATTGCGGAAATTGTCCGGGGTGGGATCCAATCGGTTTCTAAGGGACAGTGGGAAGCAGCCCGATCGCTGGGCCTCAAGCAAGGGTTAGTCATGCAGTTGGTGGTCTTGCCCCAGGCGCTACGGGTCATTATTCCGCCCCTCAACAGCCAATATATGAACTTGGCCAAAAACTCCAGCTTGGCCCTGGCGATCGGCTATCCCGACCTGTTTTCGGTCTCTAGCACCACCTTGAATCAAACCGGGCGACCCCTGGAGGTCTTTCTCATTCTGTCCTCTCTCTACCTGGGGCTGAACTTGCTAATTTCGGTGCTGATGAATGGGCTGAACCGATCGGTCCAACTGAAGGAGCGGTAAACAGGAGCACAAGCTATGACAACGGTATCCCCGTCCCCTTCGCGGCCTCCCCTCCTCCAGCGGGCCTCCCCCGTGGACTGGTGTCGCGAAAATCTTTTTAGCAACTGGTTTAGCGGCATTGTCACCGTCCTTACGGGGATGGTGTTCCTGACGGTGATTCGCGGGTTTTGGACCTGGAGCACCACGGAGGCCCAATGGCGCATTATTCCCGCAAACTTTCACCTGCTGCTGGCGGGACGATTCCCAGCGGAGCAGTATTGGCGGTTGTGGATTCTGCTTTCCCTGCTGAGTTTCCTAGCGGGGGTGACCTGGGGCTGGTTGGCGCGACGATCGCCGACCCTGTTTCAGCCTTCGGTGCTGATTGCCCTGGCCGTGGCTGCGATCATCCTGACGATCGCCCCCGCCCACAATCTGGTTCCGCCCCAGTTGCTCTCAGAAACAGCCGAGAAAATGGACATGGATGTGGGGTCGCCCACGGCCCGTGCCTTGGCTAGGGTTCTCAACCTCAGTCAATTGGGTCTGATCCTAACGGGATCCTTGCTCGGACGGTTGTGGGATCGCCTGATTCCCCGGATTAACCTCAACCTGGCCCTGCCGATCGCGTGGCCGGTGGCGTTTCTGATCAGCCTCTGGTTAATTCGTGGCGGGCTGGGCCTTGCCGTTGTCTCCACCAGCGACTGGAGCGGCCTGCTGCTGACGGTTTTCTTGGCCCTGGTCAGTATTATTCTCTGTTTTCCCCTGGGGGTGCTGCTGGCCCTGGGGCGGCAAAGTAGCCTCCCGGCCATCCGCTGGCTCTCGACCCTCCACATTGAGGTGATTCGCGGGGTGCCCCTGATTGCCATTTTGTTTATGGGTCAGGTGATGATTCCCCTCTTTCTGCCGGAGGGAATGCGGCCCGATCGGGTGCTGCGGGCGATCGTCGGCCTCACCCTCTTTAGTGCGGCCTACATGGCGGAAAATATTCGGGGCGGTCTGCAAGCGATACCCCAGGGGCAAATCGAAGCAGCCAGTGCCTTGGGTTTGAGTTCTCCCCTCACGGTGGGGTTAATTGTCTTGCCCCAAGCCTTGAAGATCTCGATTCCGTCGATCGTCGGCCAATTTATCAGCCTTTTCCAAGACACCACCCTGCTCTCGATCGTCGGCTTGCTGGAGCTGCTCGGTCTCAGTCGGGCGGTTCTGGCCAATCCAGACTTCGTAGGCCGCAGCGCCGAAATTTACTGCTTTATTGGTTTGCTCTACTGGGGCTTCTGCTATGCCATGTCCCTGGGCAGTCGCCGCCTAGAGCAGGTCTTAAATACAGAGCATCGATAAAATCCAACCAGAGCCGCGCTCAATTCCTCAAAAACCTGTGCGATACCCCAAATTTAAGCCTTGGTCTGCCGTTGTCCTCAGCCTCTGCATGGCCCTGCTGGTGGCCTGCGGCAGTCGCCAAACTAGCCCCAATCCCAGCGCCGGGGCCGATCGGCCCAGCCTCACCGTCCTAGGCACCCTCACCGGCAGCGGCAACGACGAACTCGCCGCCGTTTTTGCCCCCTTCACCGAGGCAACGGGCATCCCGGTGGTCTATGAAGCTACCGATGCCTTTGATACCGTGCTTCCCGTGCGGGTCGAAGCAGGGGATCCGCCCGACTTAGCCCTGTTCCCCACCATTAGCCTGTTGCGGGACTTGGCCGATCGCCAGCAACTGGTGCCCCTGGATGAGGTCCTTGATGCCGCTGCCCTCAACGCGGCCTTTCGGCCCGATATTTTGAACCTGGGGCGGGTGGACGATCGCCTCTATGGCTTCTCGATCCGCACCTATCTCAAAGGGCTAGTCTGGTATCGCCCTGAGGTCTTTGCCGCCCAGGGCTATGGCCTACCCCAAACCTGGACCGAACTCGACCAGCTCAGTGCCCAGATCCAAGGCGCGGGCGGCATGCCCTGGTGCATTGGCTTGGAAAGTGGGGATGCCACGGGTTGGGTGGGGACCGACTGGATCGAAGCTTTGATTTTGCGGATTGGGGGGCCAGCGGTTTACGACCAATGGAGCCGCCACGAGATTCCCTTTACCGATCCCGTGGTGCGGCAAGCCTTTGAAACCTTTGGCCGCATTGCTCAGGATCCCCGGCAAACCCTCGGCGGCGCGATCGGCAGCATTAGCACCTCCTTTATGGACGCAGCCACCCCCCTCTTTTCCGAGCCACCGGGCTGCTATCTCCACTACCAAGCCAACTTTATTCCCGCCTTCTTCCCCGACTCCATCACCCCCGACACCGCCGTCGATATATTCCCGCTCCCCGCGATCGACCCCGCCCACGGCCAACCCCTGGTGGTCGCCGATTTGCTGGTGGGCTTGCTCCAGGACTCTCCCGCAGGCCGCGCCCTGATGCAGTACCTGCTCACCCCAGAATCCCAGGAAATTTGGGCCGCCTTTAAGGGCCACCTGTCGCCCCATCAAGGGGTGGACCCAGCCAGCTACCCAGACAACCTCAGCCGCCACCAAATCCAACTGCTACAGTCCGCCCAGGCCCTGCGCTACGATGGGTCCGCCCTCATGCCCCGCGCCGTCGATCGCAGCTTTGCCAGCGGCGTGGTGGACTACCTCAGCGGGGTA
Organism: Prochlorothrix sp.; assembly: GCA_049452395.1. GTDB lineage: Bacteria > Cyanobacteriota > Cyanobacteriia > Prochlorotrichales > Prochlorotrichaceae > Prochlorothrix. Next base: position 5,163 of record JBMTWK010000209.1, read on the forward strand.
GACTTAGACCAAGTACTGGCCACGATCGAAGCCAGTTGGTCAGACCTGTAGGCGATCGGCCCTGTGCCCTCCGTTCGGTGCATCTCCCTGGGGAGCCACTTACCCGTCTCGCCCAGACCCAGGGTCACAGGGCCAGCACAGCCCGGAGCAGCGGCGAGGTCGATGAGGAAACGGGCAAATTTTGCTAGAATGGGTCCATCTTACCCCTCCCCGCCCTCAGCGAGAACCCAGGGAATCGGTACAGGCGGCAAGAGAACATCTGGGTCTTGGGAACCCGGACTCCTACCCTTGGCAGCAATGTCAGACCAAGAGAACTCCGGAGTTCTGGAGGCTGTCGCCGATGCAGGGGGGAAGTTCGCCCCGATATCACCGCAGTGATGAACTTCGGGCAGTTCACGCTGTAGACTCAAGATCTAGCCTGAGTCTTCAATGGGTATAGGGCTTAGGGCAATGCCTTGGGCAGTCCACCCTGTGTTCTAGAGTCTAAACAGTAAACCTCCTTGGAATCGGTCTTCCCCCCAGGTGTCGTCCCAACGTCGATCGCCTGGAAACCGGGGGAAACTGCGTCTCATCGAGGTCAGCGGGTGAGTGACAGCCCGTCCCAACAGCATTCCCACCACCTCAGATCGAGATCTAATCTGCCCGATCGCCTAGGGGACAGAGGCGACCGCAGGTTGCGATCCGACTTTGAGGCCCAGGGGAACCTGTTGCCGACCGAGATTGAAACCGCACCGAGCCTAAGCCTAGGGGTTGCGGGGAAAGCCTCTGTTGCAGGTCAACCCTAAGA
>JBMTWK010000210.1:0-5948 GCA_049452395.1 Prochlorothrix sp.
GGGATGATGTACTTTAAGGATGATGTACCGTGGAGATTAAAACCGAGGATTACCAAGCCCGCTATGAACCAACGGAAGGCCGTGTGGAAATTTTCGGGATTCTGCGCCTGAACGGCTTGCCCGAATATCAGCCCATTATGGATCTGTTGCTCCAGGCCGTCGAAGCCCATAGCAAGCTAACGGTGGATCTCAGCAAGCTGGAGTTTCTCAACAGTTCTGGGATCAGTATGCTGTCGATGTTTGTGGTTAAGGTGCGCGGCAAGGGGGCGATCGATCTGACCATTCAAGGCTCTAGCCAAATTTTCTGGCAAACCAAGTCCCTCAAGAATCTTCAGCGGCTCATGCCCAGTTTGATCCTCCAGATTGATTAGGGGGTTGTCCCAGGGTGGTGGAGACGGGGGGCCAAGGGTCTGGCCTGTGGGTGAGCTTGGGCGGTTGCCTAGGGAGAGGGTGGCGGGCTAGGCGAGGTGAGTGGGGTTGCGGTGGGGGTTGGGGAATGAAGTGGATGCGGCGGTGGGTTTGGGGTAGTGGGATTATTTGGGCGGTGGGGCTGGCGGGTTGTGGCGATCGGCCCCGTGTGTTGAATTTGCCCTTTAGTGACAGTCCCCTGAGTGTTAACAGCCCCTACACCGAGGCGGATCCCCAGGTTAGCGGTCGCTATTTGGTTTACAGCTCCGATCGCCAGGGCCGCACTGAAATTTATGCCTATGATTTGTTGGAACAGCGCCCGTTGCCGCTGCCCGGTTTAAGTGCTAGCCTCAATGGCTTTGGAGCGGAGACTTTGGTGCAACATCCCAGTCTTTCTGAAGATGGCCGCTATTTGGTTTTTGTGGGTTTTCGGGAGGGCCGATCGACGTTGTATTTATACGATCGCCAAGGCCAGCGCACCCGTCCCCTCACCCCTGCACTCCAAGGGTTGGTTCAGGATCCCAGCATCAGCGCTAATGGCCAACGGGTCGCCTTTAGTGTGGCCCTGAATGGACAATGGGATATCGCGGTCTATGACCTCACGGGCCGCCCCCTCCCCCTGCCCACCAACCCCCGCTAGTCCTGTATGTTTTAGGTCTGGCTAGAGGCCAAGGTAAATCCGGCTTGTTGAAAGTGGCGATCGAACCCCAACACACAATCCAGCCCAAACTCCTGCATCACGACAAAGGAGACACAATCGACCAAGCCCCAGGTTTTATCCTGGTATTGCTCATACAGCATGAGCGCTTGGGATAAACGCACCGTAGTCAGTGGAACGATGGTGACTTCTGAAGCGGTTTGGAAATAGCGGAGGATGGCCACGGCCTCAGATCGTGCAATCCGAGCCAGTGCATTCCCAATTTCAAGTAAAACGGCATCGGTTGTGACGAGCGGATAGTCCTGATAGGTTGCGGCTAACTGCAAGGCTTGGGTGTGATATTGATCGGCTTGGTTGATCAGGGCGATAACGTAGCCAGTATCTACAAACAAGGGATTAAACATGTTTTTCCCCGTTGAGGTACTGATCTAGATTTTCTGAGAAGTCAACTGGGGCAGTAATTTTAATTTGCTGGAGTTGGGTTAATAAAGTAGGCGGACGCACAGCAGGGGGACGATCTAGGGGCGCGTCAGCAGGGGCAGGCCCAACCCGTTCCGGACCCGATTCCAGTTGCGAACTTGATGCCATCACGGGTGCATCAGCATGGGCGGGTTCAGCTAGTTCCAGACTCGATTCCACCTCTAATCTCGTGACGGTGGCTGGTGCAGTCTCTTCTAGTAACAAGACACGAATTGTTTTTCCGTCCCACTGCTCCCGGTATTGGCTGGGCAGGGAAACAACACCATTGTGGAGTGTTGCGATGAATTCGATCGCGTGCATGGCGGAACCCGTGTAGAGGAGGACTATTAAGAAATAGGGTAGCTAAATCGCGGTGAAGCTGGTGATGACGGGGTAGTCCTCTGGGTCTGTGGGGGTGTTGCCCGATCGCACCGAGAGACAGACCTGCATTCCCGCCGATCGGGCTGCGGCCAACTCTGCGGTTACGTCTGAGACAAAGAGAATACGATCGGGTTCAGCCCCGATCGCCGCTGCAATGACCCGGTAACTGTCGGCCTCCCGCTTGGGGCCGGTGCGGGTGTCGAAATAGCCCTGAATCAGCGGCGTTAAATCCCCCGCTTCGGTGTGGCGAAAGAGGGCTTCTTGGGCCTGGACACTACCGGAGGAGAAGATATAAAGCTGCTTGCCTTGGTCAACCCAAGCCTGAAGGGTGGGGGCAACATCGGCAAAGAGTTGGGATTTAAGGGTGCCGTCGCGATAGCCCTGGTCCCAGATTTTGCCCTGGAGAGACTTGAGGCCAGTGGATTTGCGATCGGCTTGGATTAAGGCATGGATATAGGGCACGGCCCCTTCTGGATTGTCGCTGAGCCAAGGGGGCACTGTTAGCCCTTGGGTGACATCTTCCTCGTATTCCTGATGTAATAGCGCCAAATCTGCTTGGACTTCGGGGGTATGGCCTTGGGTCCGTAAAAAAGCTTGTACTTGCTCCTGGGCAAAGGGAAAGAGAACCCCAAACACATAGTCCACAGGGGTGGTGGTTCCTTCAATATCCAAGAGCAGGATATCTGTGCGATCGAGCCATTGCCCCATGGTGTGTGTCGTTCCTTCTGCCGGTTGAGCGAACTAAGTCAGCCAAAAATAAGCTCAAAAATTTTAGCAGAAAATTCCAGATCTCCTGGTAGGGTCGGTGCCCCTGTGCCCGCCCTGTTTTGCTGCCCCGCAATCCCCTCGTTCCCTCGCTCCCCTCGTACCCCTCGTTCCCACGCTCCGGCGTGGGAATGCCCCCTCAGACGCTCCAGCGTCCAGTCCTCTGTCTCTCCCCAGGAGAGGGCGCTGGAGCGCCCACAAGGAGTTCCCACGCAGAGCATGGGAACCAGAATGGGAACCAGAATGGGAACCAGAAAATGGGCAACCACGGGGGGTTTGCCCCTACCGATCTAATCCCCTCGTCCCCTCGTTCCCACGCTCCGGCGTGGGAATGCCTCCCAGACGCTCCAGCGTCCAGTCCTCTGTCCCCCCAGGAGAGGGCGCTGGAGAGGGCGCTGGAGCGCCCATAAGGAGTTCCCACGCAGAGCATGGGAACCAGAAAACAAACCAGAAAATCGAATTGGAAGACCGTTACAAAACGCGCATGACGGTGGCGACTTCATCGATGCAGGACAGGTCGGTGATGTCGCCGATCGCCTGCCAGAAATCTCCTTCCCGGACTTCATGGGTCACGACCACGATCGTGGCCCGATCGCCGTGGTTCTCCAACTGCACCACCGACTCCAAACTTACGCCATGGTGACCGAAACAGGTGCCCAACTGACCAATCACCCCCGGTTGATCATTGGCCTGGAGCCGCGCATAGAAGCGGTTGTGGGTGTTCTCCATGGCGGCGATGGTGCAGTAGTGGTGGTGGGTGCAGGCCAGGAGGGGGTCCAGGGTGGGCTGGTGATCGGCGGCGGGGGTGGGGTTGCCGCGCTCCACGGTGAGCAGGGCAGCAATATTCAGCACATCGGACATGACTGCGCTTGCCGTTGGACCCGATCCGGCCCCAGGACCGTAAAACATGACCTGACCGACGGGATCCCCTTCGACTAGGATGGCGTTGTTGACCCCGTTGACGCTGGCGAGGGGATGGGATTTGGGGATGAGGGTGGGGTGAACCCGGATATCGATCGTTTCGGGTTGGCTGGGATCGCTGTGGGCGGGGGTCACGCGGCGGGCCATGGCCAAGAGCTTAATGACAAAGCCGAGGCGATCGGCATAGGTAATATCCGTGGCGGTAACCTGGCGAATCCCTTCGCTGTAAACCTCCGCCCGTCGCACCCGTCCGCCATAGGCCAACGCGGCCAAAATCGCAATTTTATCCGCCGCATCCCAGCCATCCACATCCGCCGTGGGATCGGCCTCGGCATAGCCCAGCCGTTGGGCCGCTTCCAGCATTTCTAGGAAGTCAGACCCCTCGGTCTGCATCTGGCTGAGGATGTAGTTGGTGGTGCCGTTGATGATGCCGCTAATGCTGTTGATGCGGTTGGCACAGAGGGATTGTTTGAGGGGTTCAATGACGGGAATGCCCCCCCCGACGGCGGCCTCTAGCAGAACGTACACCCCTGCTTCGCGGGCTGCTTCAAAAATCTCTTCGCCATGGAGGGCAATCACGGCTTTGTTGGCGGTGACGACATGTTTGCCGTTGTCGATCGCCTCCAAAATTAAGGACCGTGCCGGTTCCAAACCCCCCAACAGTTCCACCACAATATCCACTGCTGGGTCTGTGACGATGGACACCAGATCCGTGGTGAGGCACCCATCCGGCAAAGTTACCGATCGGGGCTTGTCCAGGGAGCGAACGCCCACCTGATGGAGTTCTACTTCCTTGAGGAGGGGATTACGTTGGACGGGATCGAGGAGAATTTTGACCGTTCCAGTGCCAACGGTGCCGAGTCCTAATAAACCAACCTTAAAAGCCACAGGCCGCGTCCGTTACTGTAGTGCTAACTGAATCTCGTTTTGGTCGAGAGATGCCATCCCTCGGTCCTAGGAGCCTAGAAGCCTTGGGCGAACCAGTCTCTATTAAACCCCGTGGAGTTAAGTCCAATCAAGAGAACCTGATCAAAACCTAAGCTAGCCCCTAGGGGGAGGGGGAGGCACCTTGGAGGATGAGCCGATCGCCCTCTAGGCGTAAGCTCTCCACCGGTAAATTGCCCAGTACTTTGTTCAGTTCCTGATCCACTTTTCCGGGATCAATGCCTAGGGGCTGGGTCAACTCGGCCAGATCCCATTGGGTTGTGCCGATCTCCAATTGCAGGTTGTCTTGCCATTGCAGGGTGCCGTTGGCCACCTGGGGCTGGCCCGTGATGCCGATGTAGAGATCTCGCCCTTGCAGACCGGGGAGGGTGTCGAGCAGCCGATCGAGGGCCTCAATTTCCTTGGGGCTGAGGGCTTGGCGGGGAATGCGATCGGTATTGATGACCAAGCCGCTTTTAAGGGTGCCGTTGTCGATCGTGGCGGCAAAGCCCTGGGCCGATTGCAACAGGTCCGCCCCTATCGGCTTGCGCACAAGCTGATCCAGCATCAGGGTTTCCAGTTCGGCGGCGGAGAGTTCCAGGGTGGGGGAAGCGCCGGGGGCAGCGCCGGGGCCAAGGGTGTTGAGGATTTTTTGCTGGAGTTGGGCGGCTTCTTGGCGAATGGAGTCCGGGGTGCGGGCGATCGGGGCGGGTTCGATCGGGCTAGCTTGATCTGAGGGGGGAGGATCCGGGGTGTTCTGGACGGCAACGGCTGTGGCGGTGCGGGGGTACCAGTCGGGCACGGTGGTAAGCCGCTTCCAGGCCATATAGGCCCACAGGCCAGTCCCCACCAGCAGACCCAGCAGGATCCAGCCCAGTATTTTGAGAAATTTGCCCATAATCGAGGGGTATTGATGGCTAAGGGGTTAGGACTGGGGGCGATAGTCGCCGCAGTGGATGGCTTCTTCGGAGCAGGCGATCGAGGGCTGTACACTGCACTTGAGGTAGGGGCTACCGGTGAAGAAACGGCACTGGCTACAGGGGATTTGGTGGAGGGTGTGGGCTTGGCGGGCGAGGTGACCGACAAAGGTGATCAGGTGCCAAGCGGCGAGGATAACGAGGGTCCAGGCGCAGAGGCTGAGGAGGGGAGCGGGGGGGACGGGAATCATGGCGAGGCGGGGGTCGATCGAGGCTTGGCCTGACCTTAGCAGAAGTTTTTGGTGGGATCGATCGTCCCTCATTAATTTGTTACGGAAATTTCGTTCCCAAAATTTTTACCGGCATGGGAAGCAAGCACCGCGATCGCCCCCGACGATCTCAACCCAAATTTCGACGCTACCATCAGTAGGGGAACTTTGCACCGTTGGGGTCGGGGCAAACCCCCCGTGGTTGCCCTGGTTTTTGGCCGTTAGGGGCAAACCCCCCGTGGTTGC
>JBMTWK010000211.1:0-5943 GCA_049452395.1 Prochlorothrix sp.
GGGTCGGCACGGGGGCACGACCCCTACCAAGATTCTTCTAAAGTGGGATGCACCCGTCTAAGTTGATCATCATGATGAAGGGTTCCAGTCGAACCGTAACCCCTGTGCAGCAGTCCCTGTGCAGACTAACCCCTGAGCGTGCATCTCCGAATTGGGTGGGGTATTTGGCTGATTTTGATTGGTTTACTGTGTTATCCATGGGATTCCCGATGTTGAGCTTGCTGCAACTGCTAAGACCCAATCTGTTCCTTTCTCCAGCGATCGAGGCCGCTATCCTGGGCAAACTAGAAGGGCTGACCTCAATTTGGGTCCAAGGCGATGGTTTGGGCTGGCTTGTGATTGTTGTGATTAGCCTGAGCACGATCGTGGCCGCTCGTTTCACCGCGACTTACTTTGCCCTTGAAAAACAACGTCAACAGCAGGAACTTCAAGAACAAGCCTTGCAAGCCAGTGAACAACAGTTTCGGAGTTTGATTCGGGAAATGCCAGTTGGAGTTTTACTGATCAACGCGCAGGGCGAGATTTTGATTTATAACCGCGCTGCAACGGAGTTATTGCAACGGGACTTAGCGGCCCTGACCCCAGCGCCTCTTTCCTCCGCGTCTCTGGTCCCAGCGTCCCTTGCCCCGACTGCCGACCTTGCCGACTTTGTGCCCTCCCCGCAGGCGAAGTCCGTCCCGAAGGCGAAGCCCTCCCCTAGCGCCACGATCGCCAAGGACAGCGCCCCCGTTTTCGGCCAAGGCTGGGGTTTGACCGACGAAAATGGTGAGGTCTATGCCCTGGGGGATTTGCCGGTGCAGCAGGCGATTCGATCGCGCCAAGCCGTGAAAGGCGTAGTTCTAGGGGTACCCGGCGAGACGTGCCAGCACTGGCTTTTGGTCAGTGTCGATCCCCAAAATTTGGATACGGACTGCTTAGGGGGCAACTGTAGCAACGATCGCTTTGTCTGTACCCTGAGTGACATCACCGAGCGCAAGCAAACGGAAATGGCTCTGCTGCAATTGGCGAAGCAGGAACGGGCTAAGGCTCGTATTGTGCAGAAAATGCGCCAAACCCTGAAGCTGGAGGAAATTTTCCGGACTACGACCCTGGAATTGCGCCAGTTTTTGAACTGCGATCGGGTGCTGGTGTACCAATTCCGATCGGACTGGAGCGGGATTCTGGTGGCGGAATCGGTGGCTCCCGGTTGGCAACTGTTGATTAAGGAAGCCATAGACCCCCAACTGGTCCAAGTCACCGTTGATGACTCCAATTGCGGCATTCGCAACCTCCAATCGACGGATTTGGCCTTGGATGAGGAAGTGCTGGAAGATACCTACCTCAAGGAAAATCAGGGGGGGCTGTACCGCAACCGCCGCAGTTATCGCTGCATTCAAGATATCTACACAGCGGGCTTTACGGACTGCTATCTCAAGTTTTTGGAACGATTCCAGGCGCGGGCCTATGTTATTGTCCCGATTTTCTGTGGTCAGTCCCTCTGGGGGCTGCTGGCGGTCTACCAAAACCAAGGCCCCCGCGACTGGACCTCTCAGGATGTGACCCTGACGTTGCAGGTGGGGAATCAGTTGGGGGTTGCGATTCAACAGGGGGAACTGCTGGCCAAAACTCAGCGCCAGTCGATCGAGCTAAAACAGGCGAAGGAAGCTGCCGATCGGGCCAATGTTGCCAAAAGTGAGTTTCTGGCCAGTATGAGCCATGAGTTACGCACGCCTCTCAATGCAATTCTGGGGTTTACGCAGCTTTTGCAGCGCGATCGCCAGCTTCGGGAGCAGAGCCGCAACCATGTCGCCATTATTCATCGCAGTGGGGAGCATTTGCTGGAACTGATTAATGACATTCTGGAAATGTCGAAGATTGAAGCAGGACGGCATACCCTCAACCAGTCTGATTTTGATTTAATGGGTTTGCTGGATAATCTCGAAGATATGCTGGAGTTGCGGGCTAAATCTAAGAATCTTCACCTTCAGTTCCAGTACAGCCCAACCCTGCCCCGCCAAGTGCGCACCGATCCGGGCAAGCTGCGCCAAGTGCTGATTAACCTGATCGGCAATGCTCTGAAGTTTACGGACCAAGGCCAAGTGACGCTGAAGGTGGAGGCCACCCCCCGAACTGAGGCCCACACCGATTCCCCCACGGATCCCCAAACCGATCCCCAAGCTGACCCCCAAGCTGACCCCCAAGCTGCTTTGGCTTCGGGCAATCCCGCGCTTAGCAATCCCGCTCTGCTGACTCCGGCTGCTAGCAATCCCGCTCTGACTGACTCGGCTCTAACGAATGCGGTTGCAAGCAATTTAGCCCTAACGAACGCGGTTGCCAGCAATTCCATCCCAAGCAGTCCCGATCCAAGCAATCCCGCCCCCAGTAACCCAGCGACAAGCGATTTAGCCCCCAGTAATCCCGCCCTCACGACTCCGGCTGCAAATTCTGCGGTTGGGTGGAGCAATCGCCAGCCCTATACCCTGACCTTTCGGGTGGAAGATACGGGGGAAGGCATTGCGCCGGAAGAGCTAGACCTGCTGTTTCAGCCCTTTGGCCAAACCAGTTCCGGCCTGCGATCGGGGGAGGGGACGGGCTTAGGGTTGCCCATTAGCCGCAAATTTGTGCAACTGATGGGGGGGGATCTTCAGGTTACGAGCCAAGTGGGTAAAGGATCGGCCTTTTTCTTTTCCATTCCCATCCAGGCTGAGCCGAACGTGGTGCCTAGGCCGGTGTTCTCGACCACGAATTTACCCGTTGTGGGTCTGGTGCCCAATAGCCCCGCCCCCCGCATTTTGATTGTGGAGGACAATGCCACCAATGCCGCATTGCTTCAGCAACTCTTGGAGGAGGTGGGCTTCAAGATTGATGTGGTGGCCAATGGGGCGGCGGGGGTCGATCGCTGGCAGCAATGGCGACCGGAAATGATTTTTATGGATATGCGAATGCCCGTGATGGATGGCTATGAAGCAACCCATCGGATTCGTGCTTTGGTGCAGCAGGAGCAGGCCGATCGGGCTGCCGCTGTGACGGCGAATCCTGCAACGGCCCCTGCTGCCGCCGATTCCCTGGATGGCCCGATCGTCAACTGGCCCAGCGCCGATCGTCTGCCGATTATCATTGCCCTGACCGCCAGTGCCTTTCGGGAGCAAAGACAGCGTATTCTGGAAGCGGGTTGTAACGATTTAATCCGCAAACCCTTCCAAGAACGGGATTTATTGCAAACCATCGCCCAATATTTCCCCGTACAATATCAATATCAATCCCTCAGCCCCACAGCCTTGTCTAATCTTCAGGCGGAAGCCTACCCCGGCGCTGCCTTGGATGCTTCTTCCTCCGCCCTTGCTTTTCCTTTGCCCTCCCTGGGGTTGCCTCCCGGAGCCGCGCTGAATCAGCCTCCGGATTTGGCCCTTTTGGCGGCGCAAGTTAAGGAAATGGATCCGGGGTGGATTGAGCAGGTGCACAAGGCAGCGGCCCAAGGTAGTGATGACCTTCTCCTGACCCTCTTGGCGGCGATTCCAAGCGATCGGGTCGAGCTGCAACACTATCTCAGTGATTTAGTCCACAATTTCCGTTTCGATCGGGTCATGGAATTGGTTCATGTCTGACAACTTCCCTACAAACCAGCCGGTTGATCCCCCAGCCGCCCTCCCCGATCGTCCCCCTGATGTTTTGATTGTGGACGATACGCCGGAAAATTTGCGGTTGCTGTCGTCCATGCTGACCACCCAGGGCTATTCAGTGCGCAAGGCCATTAGTGGCCCCATGGCGCTGAGTGCGCTCCAGGCCCTGAAGCCTGATTTGGTGCTGCTGGATATTAATATGCCGGGGATGAATGGCTATGAGGTTTGTCGGCAACTGAAGGCCAGTGCCCACCTGCGCGAGATTCCGGTGGTTTTCCTGAGTGCGTCGGACAATGCCTTGGATAAGGTGCAAGCGTTTCAGGTTGGGGGGAGCGACTATGTGACGAAGCCGTTCCAAATTGAGGAAGTGGTCGCCCGCATTGAAAACCAGTTAACCATTGCCCGCCAGCGCCAACTGCTCCAAGACCAGAAAAAGCGCTTGGAAGCGGAAGTCCAAGAGCGCAAAAAGATCGAAATTGAGTTGGCCCGCCAACAAAAGCGATCGGAGACGCTGATCTTAAATATTTTTCCGATGGCGATCGCCGAGCGCCTCAAAAATGGCGAACAAACCATTGCGGGATATTTTGATCCAGTCACGGTTTTATTTGCGGATTTGGTGGGATTTACCACTTTAGCGGCCCGAATTTCCCCTACGGCCTTGGTTCAGCTTCTCAACCAAATTTTCTCCCATTTCGATTGGTTGGTGGAGCAGTTTAACTTGGAGAAAATTAAAACCATTGGCGATGCCTATATGGTGGTGGGGGGGGTGCCGTCCCCACGACAGGATCATGCGTCGGCGATCGCCCGCCTTGCCTTGGATATGCAATCGTCGATCGGCCAATTCAAAACGCCGACGGGGGGATCCCTGCAACTGCGGATCGGCATCCACAGCGGCCCTGTGGTGGCGGGCGTGATTGGCACCAAGAAATTTAGCTATGATCTCTGGGGGGATACGGTGAATGTGGCCTCGCGCTTGGAGTCCCAAGGGGAAGCGGGGAAAATCCAAGTCTCCGTCGCCACCCATGAGCTGCTCCAGTCCCAGTTTCAATTCCAGGAGCGGGGCTTGGTTCTGCTCAAAGGACGGGGCGAAATCACGACCTACTGGCTCCAAGGCGAACTGCTGTCCTAGGCCAGTAGTCCTTTTTAAGGCTTTCTAGTGTTTTCTAGTGCTGTCTAATGCTTGCTAGGGATTTTTAGGAATTTCTAGCGCTTCTTCGGCAATATCCTGCCTAAGTCCCGCACTTGTCTGGCAAAATCCTGTGTCCGGCAGTATCCTGTCTAAATCCCGCACTTGTCCGGCAAAATCCTGTTTTCGGCAATATCCTGCCTAAATCCTCTGCTTCTCTGGAGAAATTTCGCCTAAACCTCCCTTGATCGGGTCTCTCTGCTTTGGGAACTCTGATCCGCCTGTTTTGCCCCTTTATTCTCTCCACCTTCCACCATGAGCCACGCTACTCCCATCCTCATTGACTGCGATCCTGGAATCGATGATGCTGTTGCCCTGTTGATGGCAATGGCGATGGACTGTCTCCAAATTCGGGCGATTACGACCGTCGCCGGTAATTTGCCCGTGGATACAACCCAAAAAAATGCTCGTGCTCTGGTGGACTTAGCCCAGCGGACGGATGTGCCGGTTTATGCTGGTTGTCCTCGCCCTTTGCTGCGATCGCCCATTTGGGCCAGCCATGTCCACGGTGATAACGGCCTGGGCGATGTGATGCTTCCCCCGCCCCAAACGCCTCTCCAGCCCAGCCACGGGGTCACGGCCCTGATTGAGCAGCTCCGCCAAACCCCGGAGCCGATGACGATCGCCACCCTTGGCCCCCTGACGAACTTGGCGGTGGCCCTGGTCCAAGCCCCGGATATTAGCCAAAATATTAAAGAAATCGTGATTATGGGCGGTGCGATGCGGGCGGGCAATGTTACGCCTTCCGCAGAGTTTAATTTCTACGCCGATCCCCATGGGGCGCAGGTGGTGATGAGCAGTGGGATTCCCCTGGTGATGATTGGTTTGGATGTTACCCATCAGGTGATTGCCACGCCGCCGCGCATTGAGCGGATTCGCAATTTGGGCAGTGCGGTCAGTGAGGTGGTTGCGCAAATGATTAGCCAGTACGGCAGCAGCGATCAGGAAACCCTGGGGCTGGTGGGTCCGCCGCTCCATGATCCCTGTGTGATTGCCTATTTGCTCCAGCCGGATTTGTTTGAAACGCGGTCTGGTTATGTGGCGATCGAAACCGCTAGTGACCTCAACCTGGGGCGCAGTGTGGTGGATTTCCAAGGTTTAATGAACCACGACCCCAATGCGACGGTTGCCCTGAGTATTGATTCCGTCGGTTTTTAT
>JBMTWK010000212.1:0-5943 GCA_049452395.1 Prochlorothrix sp.
GGAGCTGCTGCCGCACCCGCTGCTGCATCAACACCTGCACCCCCCGACAGCGCCGATCGGCCCCCTCCCCCACCAGCCACAGATCCAAGACTAAACTTTGGGCCAGCACCGTAATATTGGGGCGCTGCTGCACCTGATCCATCAAAGTCGTCACCACCGCCCGCCCGGTTGTATCGGCGGCATGGAGCACCCGCGATCGCGAATGGGCCGCTTCCCGCGTTAAGGCCAGATCACTGCCCCGGCGATCGAAGCCCACCCCCAGCGCCACCAAGGACTCCACACAGCCCTGGGCCTGGTGAACCAAAAAAGACACCGCATCGGGATCACAGAGGCCAACCCCCGCCCGCAAAGTATCCTCAATGTGCAAGGGGGGGGAGTCATCCGGGGCAACCACCGCAGCAATGCCGCCCTGTGCCCAGTCACTGGCCGATCGAGTTAGATCGTCCTTGGTGATCAAGGCCACACGCCAAGTTGCCGGTAAACAGAGGGCGGCATACAGTCCCGCTGCCCCTGCCCCCACAATGATCACATCAAAGTTTCCGTCAAAGCTCACGTCAAAGCTCACGTCAAAATCGCTAAAGGGGCGAGAACTCTCCCGGCGAGAAATCTCCCACGGAAAAGAAAAACGTAAAAGAAAGTAGGGTGAGCACAGGCCCACCCTACCGTTTTTTTAAGATTCCCTTGAGGGTTCAGGCTTGCTGCCAGCCATCACGGCAGACAGGGGCCAGGATCTGCTCAAGGGGCTTGATTATTGGTAAACACCATTGTTGAAACGATCGTAGCCACCGGTGAAGGCGTTGATCGGAGAAGTGACCGTGAACTCATCCTTATACTTGGCCAGGGTTGCCTTTTGGCTATCGCTTAAGCCAGGGATGTTGAACACATCATCGACGGACTGATAGGGGGCATTTTGGATGATTTTGCCAGCTAGGGTGGGGTACATCCCAGGGAAACGACGGAACAGACGGACTGCCGAGTTGTTCAGGTCCAGCTTGTCCCCAATTTCACCCAGCTTGGCATCCGCAGCGTTGGTGAATTCTGCCATGACCAGGGGAGCTTGGGTCAGGGTGGGCAGGTTGAGCGCTTGAACCGCAGGGGTAGAACCCAGGCCAAAAACGAGGCTGAGACCAAAAACGAGGGTAGCAGATAGACGAATTAGAAATTTCATAAGATTAAAGGTGGATAGTTTTTGAACTGGAGGGTCTGAAGACCTCGGGGAGCAACGGTGGGGCGGTACCAGCGTTGCCTGGAAGGGTGCCAGTTAAATCTTTGCAGCAAATTGTCACAGCAAATTTCGCAGCAACCGAGTACTGGCGAAACTCATCACTTTACCTCATCCTATAGGTTACCGTAGAGGGGGACAGGCAACGGCAACTTTCTGGCAAAATCTCCGGTCATTTCCCCTACAGCACGGGAGAAATCGGCAGTGCAAGCGGGGAGGGGATCCTGGGGAAAACAGCCCCGATCGCAGCCCCCAATCGCCCCCCAGAGTCGCCATCGTCCCCGCTCCCGATCGACCAACCGGGCCAGCCGGTCTCAAGACGGTCTTAAAACGACTTCAGACTGGGGTCGTTGATCAACTGGTGCAATTCTCGAAAAGAACAGGCATAGGCCAGCGTCGGAGACTCATAGCCCTTCAGGTCCACCTGGTAAGGCTGGAGGGGGTTCAAACCCGTCAGCAACGGTTTGGCATATTCATAGGTCTTTTCCCCCAGGGCTAAATCCTGCTGCACCTGCTTTGTCGCGGTTTCCAACCGAAAGGCTGCATTGACCGTATCGCCCAAGGCCGTATAGTCAGGCCGATCGCCGCTGCCGGTATTGCCCACCATGGCATAGCCCGTATTAATCCCCGCCCCCACTTGGAGCGGAAAGGGCAAAATATAGTTATTTTGAAGCTTATTGGTCATTTCATGGAGAGCATCCAAGGCACGGAAGATCATTAGCATCTCATCGCCTTGAATTGAGTCAGTCCCGTGGATCCAAACGGCCATCACCGCATCGCCAATGTACTTATCCACATAGCTGCCGTGTTGGTTAATAATCTTGCCCGCCTGCCGAAACCAACTGCCAATCATCTCCGACAGCATTTTCTCATCCATCTGACGGGTGAGACGGGTAAAGTTACGGATATCCAAAACCAAGACCGAAATGAGGCGGCGGACATGGAGGGCAACCGTTGCACTAATTTCCTGGGAATCTTCCTCCGCTGCCCCGCCCCCCGCTAGCGACGGCACCCCCGCCGGACAGAAAAACTCCATTTCCGTCTGCCCAAACATGAGCTGATCCCGGTGGCTGAGCACGACGGGAATGCTGACACGGCGACCGTTGATAAAAGACCCGTTCCGACTGCCCAAATCAATCAAATAGTATTCACCCGTTTCCATAATCTGCACCATGGCATGGTTGCGGGAGATCCAGCGATCGGTTAGGACAAAGTTATTGTCATCATTCCGACCGATCGTCCAACAGTGACCATCAACCAGGGGAAGATATCGTTCACCGTACTCTGTTCTTAAGATGAGATGAGGAACGGATTGCACAGGTACTTCGAGTTAGTAACGGGATAAACAAAACGGGCTGCGATCCTCCATGGTGGAGACAGACCCCAAACTCACGCGCTCTCGCAAGCAAGCCAAGCTAGCCCGTCCAAACGGGAGGGACTCGCTAGCAGCTTAGCCTAATCCTGGGGAAAATGGGGACTCCTTCCCTGGAAGTTTCCAAGAGCGACCTGTGTCGTTGGAAGCTTTGAGAATGACCGGTGCTGGGACCCCAATGCCTGATGCCCTCGCAGTATGGTTTACTTTCCTACGATTCCTGGGCAAATTCAGGACAGTTTCCAGGCTAGTCCCAGCGGAAGTCCGGTCTCTCAGGACAGAACGGTCCATCCAGCTTGGCCCAAATCGAGTCTGGGTATCGAGGCTGGGCCAGAAGACCGTGATTACAGATTGTGATTACAGACCGTGATTACAGACCGTGATTACAGACCGTGATTACAGACCCTTAACCTTTTGGGCGGGGCTAGCTCCTTGGGTCGTCATGGGTTTCTCATCCCGATCGAGGGGTTCCAGTCCCGTTTCAACCGTCTCCTCTTCAGCCGATTCTGGCCCTGCTTCTAGGGTCTCTGTCTCGAAATCCTGGTCCTCAGCATCGTCCTCCTCACCCTCCTCCAGGCTAAAGGTCGAGGTGGATCCCTCTTCTAAGTCAACGGTTTGCACGGGCAGAGCGGGCAGGTCATCCAATTCAAACAGTTGTAGAACCTGGTTCCATTCTGTGCGGTACTGTTCCGGCTGGCCTGCCAGAACCGTCAAGGCCTCGCCCCAAAATCCCTCATCCAGGTAGACTTCCGCCGCATTCTCCTGCGTCAGGCGCTCGTCCAAGTCCTGGGGTTTTTCAACCCGTCCGACCCAGCCGTTTACCCAAGGGCCAACCATATCCAGGTTTTCTGAGTCACAGACCAGGGAAAAGTGCCAGCTATACTCCGCCCCCATTCGCATTTGGGGGGTGCCCTGCGGGAGGGTAAAGGTGACCAAACCGGCTTTCTCTGGCAGGGGCACCATCAGGGGTTCCTGGAGGAAATAGTCCCAGTCTTCTTCAAAAATCATCAATTCTGCCGTTTTGACCCCATCTGCCTGACCGTAGGGAACATAGAACCAGAAGGTGGGCTGTTCCTCGGCGGTAATCAGTTGGTTGGTGGCGGGAGAGATGGACCGGAGGGGGGGCAAATTCGATCGGGATTGGCAGTTATTGCTGCTGGTGGAGCCACCTCGAACAGCCCCGCCGCTATTGGTGCCGCTAGCGTTCCGCAGGGGACGAGACTGCTGAAATAGGCTTTGGATGCGCTCCCCAATGCCTTGGGCACTAGCGGGTTCTGCGGTCAGCCAGCTCCCACTCGTCCAGGCGAAGGTCAGCAGGAGACTGGGGGCAATAACGCGGGTAAAAGCTTTTTTGAGTTGCATGGACCTAACTCGGTTTACAAAAAAGGTAGAGGGCAAAACACAAAACCCGCAGCAGGGGGATAGGCCAAAGCCTTAGGGAGAGCGAGGGACAAACTATCCATAGGGCCATAGGGCTGTGCTGGGGTCTTTTAGGAGGGCGGCAGGAAACCTAACGGTGAGGGGTGGGGGTTAAGTCACCAGTCCATGGCAGAAAACAGAGAAAAGCATGGTCTGGAATGCTGAAGCATGGGAATGCTTATGATGATGGCTGTGAGAGGCTAAGAAGACCCTAAAGCCGGTTGGCAGTGAGAAGTTAGTTGTGCAGGTGCAGAAAAATTGTGCAGGTGCAAGAAGCTATGAAAGTGCAAGCAATTATGCAGGTGCAACGGGTGAAAAGCTATGGGGGTAAGTCCTGGCTGGCAGGGGGCCTTGCGTCAAGATTGGTCTCCATCCCTCCCCAGTGTGTTGACCGATCGCGGCGGGGAGAGGTTCCCCTAGCGATTGAGGGCAACAGGGCAACCCCTGGGTGACCAACTCATGCTCCCTACAAAGAATTTAACACCGGGATCCGATATCTTGGCTCAGTTGCTTCAGACCTATCGTAGCCCAGTGCAATGACGACTCAGCAACCGGGTTTTGTCAGATTCACGAGGCTTAGCACAGGGTCGGGCTAGCGCGGCGAGGGATGGACATGGCGAGGGATGGCCACGGCGAAGGATGAGCACGGTGAGGGTGAGGCTCTGTCAGCAAGGGATGAGGCCAAAGGTTGGGCCAGAGATGGGGACAAGAGTACCGGATAGTCGGCAGGCATGATATACCATCTCCAGATCATTTGGTCACAGCAAGCCTGAGGGGGATGAAACACATGGACGATCGCCAGGGTCAAAACGTCGGTCATAGCCAAGGCCCAAACCGACTCTACCAACCTGCCTTATATCGTATTTTAGATGCCAACCTCGATCGCGTCCGGGAAGGATTAAGGATTGTTGAGGAGTGGTGTCGCTTTGGCCTGAACCAAGCAGATTTAACCGCCGAATGTAAAGCCTTGCGCCAAGAAACGGCCCAGTGGCACCATCCGGCTCTGCGGGCCGCACGGGATACCGCCCAGGACCCCGGCACCGCCTTAACCCATGCCCAGGAGGCCGATCGCGGCAGCATCCAAGCGGTGCTCCAGGCCAACCTCTGCCGTGTGGAGGAAGCCATGCGGGTCTTGGAAGAGTATGGCAAGCTCTACGATGCCGAGATGGGGGCCAGCTTCAAGCAAATGCGCTATCGGGTCTACCAACTGGAGAGCCGCCTCCTCGCCCATGAGCGTCGCCAAAAACTGCTGCGATCGTATCTCTACCTCGTTACCAGCCCCGTCCCCAACCTGGAAGCCACCCTAGAGGCCTCGCTGCAAGGGGGCTTGAAGTTGGTACAGTATCGGGCCAAGGATGAGGATGATGTCACCCGCATGGCGACGGCTACGCGGATCCGGGAGCTATGTCACCACTATGGGGCGCTGTTTATTGTTAACGATCGCGTTGATCTGGCCCTAGCCGCCAATGCCGATGGGGTCCACTTGGGCCAGCAGGATATTCCCGTTGCCTTGGCGCGGCAGATTTTGGGGCCGAATCGATTGGTGGGCCGATCGACCACTAACCCGGAGGAACTCCAACGCGCCATTGCTGAGGGGGCGGATTATGTGGGGGTGGGTCCAGTCCATGAAACGCCGACCAAGCCGGGGAAAGCAGCGGCGGGGCTAGCCTATGTCCGCCATGCGGCGGCAAACTGCCCGATTCCCTGGTTTGCGATCGGCAGCATCAATCCCAATAATGTGCGCGAGGTGCTCGAAGCCGGTGCCCAGCGCGTTGCCGTGGTCCGGGCCATTATGGAAGCAGAACAGCCCACCTTGGTGACCCAATATTTCCTCTCCCAACTTCAGCGGCAATGACTGATGGCTATGGTCGGGGGCCATGGGGGCCAGGTCTATCGGAGCGCGGGAACCCCAGCCCAAGGCTTGTCCGAA
>JBMTWK010000213.1:0-5941 GCA_049452395.1 Prochlorothrix sp.
TGGCATGGGTCGCCGACATCAAAGCCGGACCCCCGCCCATAAAGACCGTCACACTAAGTGCCTCCAAAATCTCCTCGCGGGTTGCCCCGGCCTGAAGCGCCGACTGGGTATGGAAAGCAATACAACCATCGCAGTGCTGGCTCACCCCGATCGCCAAGGCAATCAGTTCCTTAGTTTTTGTGTCTAAGGCACCCTCAACGGAAGATTGCTTGCTGAGGGCATAGAATGCCTGCATAAAATCCGGGAGGGCGCGGCTTAACTGGGCAGTTTGCCGTTTAATGCGCTGCATTTCTTCGCGATAAGTCATGGCTCAGGTCTCCCTGTCAGAATGACTATATTCTACCATCTGGGAATATAGTTTTATATTAAGTTTTGATCGCCATGCCCCGATAAAACGTCCCCCCGATCGCCGGTAAACCCGGTGCCTCGAACCGCTCCCACGTACAGTCCTGAAACCACTGCCCCACCATCGCCGCAATCTCCCGATCGAGGTGGCACCCATCCGCAATCACCCGCTCTAGGGGAGTCAGTCGCCGCTGCCACCGCTGCACCTCAGGCCGATCGGACAAACCATGCTCAATAAACAAAAATCGACCACCGGGCTTCAAAACTCGATGAATTTCCCCCAGAGCTTGGTCTAAACCCGCAATACTGCACAGGGTCCAGGTGCTAACCACCGTATCAAAGCGATCGTCCGCCATGGGTAAAGACTCCCCGGCCAACTGCTGCACCTCTAGGGGAATCTGGGTTTGGGCAAGGCGAGGCTGGGCAAGCTTTTGCATTCCAGGGTTGGGATCAATGACGCTGAGGGACTGGACCCGATCGCCGTAGTAGGGCAAATTTAGGCCCGTGCCAAAGCCAATTTCCAGGACATCCCCGATCGCCGCTGCTAACAGTTGCTGCCGGTAGGTCTGGAACGGCTCCCCCGCCATCAGCCAATCCAATAAACGCGGAAAAACCCATTCATTGTAGAGATTCATAGAGCTTTATAGAGTTTTATAGAGTTTTATAGAGGTTTATAGAGATCGATCAAAATCAGGGTGTAGATCGCGACGCTGGAGCGTCGGAAGAGGCATTCCCACGCAGAGCGTGGAAACGAGAGATACGGTAGGGGCAAACCCCCCGTGGTTGCCCCGTTTGGCTCGAAGAGGGTCGGCACAGCGATCGCGACGCTGGAGCGTCAGGGGAGGCATTCCCACGCAGAGCGTGGGAACGAGGAATGAGGAACACGAGAAACGAGGAATGAGCGTGGGAACGAGGAATAAGGAAACAAGGGGAGGTAAGTTCCTGACTTTAGGATTGCACTTCCTCAGACAAAGCCGGAAGATCAATTTCAACCTGAGTATCCAACTCCCACACATGCCGTTTGCTTAACAGCCAATAGGTGCGCATTTTCCCCTTACCCTTCACCTCAATATTACCCCGCTCCTCTAGGCGATACTGGTGCTTCAAGCGCTCATAAACCGTCTCACTGACCTGAATCCGGCCCGGTTCCGCCAAAGTCTCCATCCGCGAAGCCACATTCACCGTATCTCCCCACAAATCATAGGTAAACTTCTTCACCCCAATCACCCCTGCAACCACTGGCCCGGTATGGATTCCAATGCGGATCTGTAAGACTTGGTTATGTTGGCGGCTGAAAATCCCCATCGCGTTAATCATCGCCAGCCCCATTTCCGCAATCACAGCGGTGTGATCCTCCCGGTAGACCGGCAACCCCGCCGCCACCATATAGGCATCTCCGATCGTCTTGATTTTCTCCAGCCCTAACCACCCCGCCAACTCATCAAAGGTCGAAAAAATCTCATTGAGAATGCTCACCAGATCAGAAGCGGGTAAATGGCTGGATAAAGGCGTGAAATTAACGATATCCGCAAATAAAATCGTTACCGATTCAAAATTCTCGGCGATCGGGCGGATATCCTGCTTCAGTTGGTCTGCGATCGACGGCGGCAAAATATTCAGCAACAACTGGTCAGACTTCGCCCGCTCCAACCGCAGCGCCTTTTCCACCTCATAGCGGGCCTGGGTCATGGCGATCATTTCCCCCACCAACTCCAACAGTTGGATCGTGTCCTCGCTCCAGTAGCGATCGATCTGGCTACTGTCTAACCCCACCCAACCCACCACCTTCCCCATGTGGTGCATCGGCACCAACAACAACGCCGCCACCCCCGTCCGGACCATAGCCAACTGATCCCGCTTGCCCTCTAGGGGCAAAACCGTACTCCGGTCAATGCACACCACCTCCCCAATCTGATACTTGTAATAGAGCCAGGGCAAGGTTTCCATCTCCGCCCCCTGGATAAAAGACTGCTCCAAGCGGCTGTCCCCCTTCTGCCACTGGTAGGTCACCATAAACTGGTTGCGCTGGGCTTGGAACCGCACTAAATAGCAGCGATCGCTGTTGGTATAGAAACCCACCTGGCGCAGGGCATACTGAGTCGCCGGGGCAATCTCCTCATTAATTAAATGCTGGGAAATTTGCCGCAACAAATTATCCCGCTGTGCCCGCTCCGCCAAAGCTGCGGTCCGCTCCTCCACCCGCTGCTCTAGGTCTTCATTGGCCTGCTCCAAGTCCCGCAGAGACTGTTGCAGTTGTGCAGCCATTTGGTTAAAGGACTGGGACAGAATCTGGACTTCCCGAATACTGCTGTTAACCTGCCGCTGGGGTTGCCAGTTGCCCTCCGTCATCACCAAACTGGCTTCCGTAAGCTGAAACAGCGGCTGAGCAATGCGCCGCGAAGTCAAAACACCGACCCATGTGGCAATTCCCACCGCAATTAAGCACAACAGCAGCGTAGTTCGGGTAGTATCCTGGATTTCCCTCATAAAAATCTGCCTCAGGCAACACCATCACAATCAGCAGATCGAGGCCATAGGAATCCTCAAAGGGAACCAGTTGCACCCATTGCACCGATTGATTAAACTCAAAGGCCAGTTGCTGGGGCGATCGAATCTGCCCTAGTCCATCAAATTCCTGGAGAATTTGCCGCATTGTGCCCTGCACTAGGGGATCATTGCTGTCGATCGCCTGCATCAATGCCTTATCCTCCCCCTCGCCCACCGTTAAGGGGTCATCCGTAGAACTGGAGAGCAGAACCCCATCCCGGTTAATAATAAAAGCTTCCCCCGATCGACCAATCTTGAGATTCTTCAGAAAATTGCGCAAATCATCCGTTAACAAGACATCCGTAGCACAAACCCCCACTAAACGCTGCCCTGTACTGTCATACACAGGCTGACTAGCTGTTAACGTTGGTTTTTGGCTTGAGAAAGCTAGATAAACCTCTCCCCAGACCGGCTCTTCATCCTGCTTTGCCGCTTTGTACCAAGGCCGTTGGCGGGGATCATAGGCTCCGGCATTGCGGAACATCTGGCCCCGGTTGCCCATGTGATCAGCATAGAAGTGAAACTGCTGATACTGCGTGTTTGCATTGGCGTTCCAAATGCCCAGGGAATCATCAGTATCCAGCAGCCGCATTGCCCCCAGAAACTCGCCCTGTTCATTGCCACAGTAAATCGAGTAAATATAGGGCGAAATTTTGAGTTGGCGCAGCAGGGCAGCGGCTTGGTGGCCTTGGCTGAAGGGCAGTTCTCCTTGGATGAAAGCAGCGGCGCTGAGTTGGTTGATGGCGTGGGGCGTGGCAAAGTAAATGTTGAGTTCCTGCTCAATGCGGGCCGTTAGCTCGCCCTGTACTTGGTCCGCCAGATTTTTAACCGCTTGCTGACCATTGCGAAAGGACCAGTAGGCAACCAACCCCGTGACCCCCACAATTTGCAACAGAAAGGGGATCAACAAAACCAAGCGCAAGGGCATACGACCTTTCAGCTTGCGGACCAACGCTAGGGGGGACAACTGGGACATGCAGATGAGGCACGTAAAGGGAAGGGGAAGACAAACAAACCGAGAAAATTGGGTCCGTCTCAGGTTGGCCTACTGCCCTAGCCGCTTTCCCAGGGGGAAGAAGGGGTGGTGGAGGCCAGGAAGTTGTCGCAACCGTAAGAGGCTCCCATTAAATGAGTAGTCGGGCAGTAGTCAAACAGCCGTCAAGCAATAGTCAAACAGGAATCACGCAGGGCAACGTCAAACTCTAACCTGGTTTATACCCCCATAAATCAACCTATTCTACACAAGGGGTTCCCGTAAGCATTCAGGGGGTCACGGAGGAATGCGGGTTTCAGGCTCTGAAAATCCCGGATTGGTACGGTTTGAGCTGCTTCAGACTCCGATCGGAGGGCTGAAACCCTACTAACTTCGTAGACCCCTGAATAGTTACGGGGTTCCCCTCGTTACGAAACGTAGGCTACCCCTAGGCTGCGTCAAGGCTACCTCTAGGCTGCACCGTGCAGGGTGTTCTGGATTCAGCGCTTTGCTTCAGAATAACCTGTCTGTATAACCCGTCTCTAGAACCTGTCTGTACAGTAGATCGGGTTCACCGCTATTCGGTTCCTTGATTCTTCCACAGTGGGATGCACCCCTCAGAAAACCCTCTCAAAACAGTCAGAGAACCTTGAATGCCCCTCATACCTGCCTTTTCTAGGCCAACACGTTGCCCTCAGGATTTCCCATGACCCGACGATCGCCGCTGTCGTACTAATAAATAAAGAAAATACGGCCCCCCTAGCACGGCTGTGACCACACCACAGGGGATTTCGATCGGGGCAAACAGCAAACGCCCTAGCCCATCGGCCCCCGCCACTAAAATCCCTCCCATCAAGGCTGCTGTGGGTAAGAGCCGATCGTGGAGCGCCCCCACCCATTGACGGGCCAAATGGGGAGCCATCAAACCCACAAAGCCCACACTCCCCGCCGTAGCCACCGCGATCGCCGTGAGCAGCACACTACACCCCAGCAGCCAGCGCCGCTGCCCCAGGTCCACCCCCAAACCCTGGGCCACCTCTTCCCCCAACGCCAACGCATCCAAGGTCCGCCCCTGCCCCGTTAGGCTTAATCCAAGGGCGATCGGCCCCAACCCCAGCCCCAGCAACTTGACCTGATCCCAGGTGCGCCCATAGACGCTCCCCGTCACCCAAAACAGGGCTTGATTCACCTGCCGCAGTTCCCCCAAGGTCAGCAGCACCTGCACCACCGCCGTCGCCCCCAGCCCCAACCCCAACCCCACCAACACCAACCGTAGAGGGCTAAAGTTGGCCTGGGGTAGCAGCAGGGTCAGCAACAGGGCAGCGGCTAGGGCACCGACGATCGCCGCCAAGGGCAACAGCCACGGGGCACCCGTGGGGTACAAAATTACCAAACTGAGGGCACCCACCGCAGCGGCACTGGTAAAGCCCAGGGTACTGGGGGAGGCGAGGGGATTGCGGGTTAAACCCTGGGTGAGCGTCCCCGCCAAGGCCAAGGCCATGCCCGTGCCCACCGCAACCAAGGTGCGGGGCAACCGCAGATGGTACAGCACCCACCGCTGCCCCGCAGATAGCCCCGGTTCTAGCCCTAGCCCAGCTCCCCATCCTAAGCCCCAGTCCAACGGCAGACCTACTCCGAAATCTTGAAGCCAGTGGGCTAGGCTATACAGCCAATCTTGGCAGACTTCCCCGACTGAGAGCGAAAGTTCTCCCTCCAAGAGGCTGAGCAGCATCACGCCCAAGAGCAGACTCATGAGAAACAGTTGGGGCATAGCAAGGGGGCAGAATGAATAGAGCAGGAGGATTACAGGGTAGCGTAGGACTGGTAAAGCTTGGATGCAGCTCACGTTCGCGCAGGGAGTCCATCCCACTTTGGACAGGCCAGAGGCCCATCCCACTTTGGACAGGCCAGAGGCCCATCCCACAAGACTCTGTATCGGGGACCATCTCACTTTGGCAGGTTACCGCTGCGGTAGGGACAATCCCCCCGTGGTTGCCCTGGTTTTGGGCCGAAGAGGGGATCATCCCACTTTAGCGATTTAACCAATCTGGTAGGGGCAAACCCCCCGTGGTTGCC
>JBMTWK010000214.1:0-5897 GCA_049452395.1 Prochlorothrix sp.
GTCTGTTCTTGATGTGCTGCGACTAGTGGACTGTACCGACTTGGGTACATCTGGATCTCTACTACCCCGCACCCCTGGAAAGGGTCTCTTGGATTGGATCCAAAATATCTTCAATCCCAGCGTTGCAAATTAGCGAAATGCTTTGGGTAGGGGCAATCCCCCCGTGGTTGCCCTGGTTTTGGCCCCAAACGGACAAAATCCCCCGTGGTTGCCCTAATGTTGGTCCGGTAGGGGCAATCCCCCCGTGGTTGCCCTGGTTTTGGCCCCAAACAGACAAAATCCCCCGTGGTTGCCCTGGTTTTGGCCCCAAACGGACAAAATCCCCCGTGGTTGACCTGATTTTGCCCCGAAGAGGGTCGGCACGGGGGCACGACCCCTACCAATAATGCGGTGTTGCCGATTAACGGGATGATGTTATGTAGGGGCAAACCCCCCGTGGTTGCCCTGGTTTTGGCCCCAAACGGACAAAATCCCCCGTGGTTGTCCTAATGTTGGTCCGGTAGGGGCAATCCCCCCGTGGTTGCCCTGGTTTTGCCCCGAAGAGGGGAGCCACGGGGGCACGACCCCTACCGATATCCTATCTTTCCTTCCGTCCTACCTCGTCCTATGACCCTGACTCACCTGCCTCCCCAGCCCCATAAAAAAGCCAAAGGCTTAAAGCCCGGTAGCCGCCGCCCTGCTAAGGATTTGTGCAGTGAGTGCGGCCTGTGTGACACCCACTATGTCCACTATGTCAAAGAAGCCTGTGCCTTTCTCAACCAGCAATTTGAAGATCTGGAGGAAAAATCCCACGGGCGACAGCGGAATTTAGACGATCCACGGGAGTTATATTTCGGGGTTCACCAAACCATGGTGGCAGCCCGGAAAAAGGAGCCGATCGCCGGTGCCCAGTGGACGGGGATTGTCAGCACGATCGCCTGCGAAATGCTGACCCAAGGCTGGGTTGAAGGCGTAATTTGCGTGCAAAACACCAAAGAAGACCGCTTTGGCCCCCAGGTGGTATTAGCCCGCACTACTGAGGAGATTCTCGCCGCTAAGGTCAATAAACCGACCCTTTCCCCCAATCTCTCGGTGCTGGAGCAAATTGAGCAGTCGGGCATGAAGCGGGTGCTGGCGATCGGGGTGGGGTGCCAAATCCAAGCCCTGCGAGCCGTGCAAGACCAAATTGGGCTAGAAAAGCTCTATGTGCTGGGGATGCCCTGTGTGGATAACGTCAGCCGGGAGGGATTGGATACCTTCCTCAAAACCACCAGCCGATCGCCGGAAACCGTGGTCCATTACGAATTTATGCAGGACTTTAACGTCCACTTTAAGCATGAGGACGGCTCCGAGGAAAAAGTCCCCTTCTTTGGCCTAAAAACCAACAAACTCAAGGATATTTTCGCCCCTTCCTGCCTCAGTTGCTTTGATTATGTCAATAACTTGGCAGACCTCACCGTGGGTTACATGGGGGCCAATTTTGGCTGGCAGTGGATTGTGGTGCGCAACCAAACGGGCCGGGAGATGCTGGATCTGGTGCGGGATCAGCTAGAGATGCAGCCGGTGACCTCCGAGGGCGATCGCCATGCAGCGGTCCAGCAGAGCATCCCCGCCTACGAAAAAGGGGTGACCCTGCCCATGTGGGCAGCCAAGCTGATGGGGGTCTTTATTGAGCGTTTCGGCCCCAAGGGGCTGGAGTATGCGCGGTTCTCGATCGACTCCCACTTTACCCGCAATTATCTGTATGTACGCCGCCACTACCCCGAAAAATTAGCCGCCCATGTGCCGGAATTTGCCAAGCGGATCGTGGCCCAGTATCAATTACCGAAAGGTTAAATGCAGTTGACTTAACCCCTAGCGGTGGGGTTTGATGAAGTGCGGCCTGCCCGCCCGATCGCCCTTCTATAACTGCTTGGATCCCCATGGTTGTCCAACTCAACTCCCCTCTGTTGCAACGCGCCCCGCTTCCGGTCCAAGTGCCTTACACCCCAAACTCAGAAGGGTTACCCCAGCTAGAAGGGCGGGTCCAAGTCGTGACGGCAGCCCACCGTAGCTTTTTCACCAGTGTCATGGCCGAAGCATTTCGGCTCGCGGGGCAGGGGATGGGGGTGCTGGTAGTCCAGTTCCTCAAGGGGGGAGCCAATCAGGGGGTAGACAGCCCCATGAATTTTTGCCGCAGCTTGGATTGGTTCCGCTGTGACCTGTCATTTTGCGTCACTGAGGGCTATCTCCAGCGGGCCGATCGTCGCTCCCAAGCCCAAAAGGCCGTCACATCGCTGTGGCAGCAAACCCAAGAGCGCATTGCCCAAGGCCACGATGGCTTGGTGGTGTTGGATGAGTTGAGTTTGGCGATGCACTGGGGCTTGATTCCAGAGGGAGAGGTGTTGCAGGTGCTGGAGAGCCGCCCGATTCATCTGGATGTCGTGCTCACCGGCCCCCACATGCCAGAGAGTTTGCTCAATCAGGCGGACCAGATTACAGAATTGCGTCGCCCGCATCTTTAAAAAGGGGTGCATCTCACTATGGTTTCTTGTTCCGATGCGTTGGCCGGTCAAACGGTGTTGGTAACCCGATCTGCGAACCAATCGCCCCAATTTAAGCGCCTGCTGCTGGATCAGGGGGCGACGGTTGTGGAAATGCCGACCTTGGCCATTGGGCCGCCCTCCAGTTGGGCCGCGTTGGATCGGGCGATCGAAACAGTCGAGCAATTTGACTGGCTGATTCTGACCTCGGCCAATGGCGTGGAAGCCTGGTTTGGGCGGCTAGCCGCCTTGGGGGTGAGCCTGTCGCGCTGCCAAAAGCTGAAAATTGCTGTGGTGGGCCGAAAAACGGCGCAGGTGCTGGAACAGCAAGGCCGATCGCCGGATTTCATCCCCCCCGACTATATCGCCGATGCTTTAGTCAGTCAGTTTCCGGAACCCGTGGCAGGACGATCGATCCTGTTCCCCAGAGTGGAAACCGGAGGACGGGAGTTGCTAGCCCAGGAATTTCGCAACCAAGGCGCAACGGTCACGGAAGTACCCGCCTACGAGTCCCGCTGTCCTTCAGTGCTGGATCCCCTAGCGGCAACCGCCTTAGCCCAAGGTCACGTCACCGTCATTACCTTTGCCAGTTCTAAGACCGTGCGCAACTTTTGCCAGTTACTGGCTCAGCAATTTGGGGAAACCTGGCCCCAGCTTTTGACGACAACCGCGATCGCCTCGATCGGCCCCCAAACCTCGGAAAGCTGCCGGGAATTGCTCGATCGGGTCGATATTGAAGCCCAAGAGTATACCTTGGAGGGGTTGACAGCGGCGATCGTCCAGTGGGCCGGATGTAAGTAAATCCTAAGATTCTGAGCCTAGCCCTTGCCAGGGGAGACCCTCAGCCCCGATCATAACTAAACCCCTGGACCTCTCCCGTCTAGACCAGGGCCACTCCTATACCATGCGCCATACCCTCTCGGTTTTAGTTGAAGACGAAGCGGGAGTCCTAACCCGCATTGCTGGCTTGTTTGCCCGTCGGGGCTTCAACATTGAAAGTCTTGCCGTTGGCCCAGCGGAACAGGTGGGCGTTTCCCGGATCACCATGGTGGTGCCCGGTGACGATGCCATTATTGAGCAGTTGACCAAGCAACTCTATAAGCAGGTCAATGTCCTGAAGGTGCTGGATGTCACGGAAACTCCGGCGGTGGAGCGGGAGTTGATGCTGCTGAAGGTCAATGCCAATAGCAACACCCGATCGGAGGTGTTGGAACTGGTCAATATTTTCCGGGCCAATGTGGTGGATGTGGCTGAGGAGTCCGTCATTATTGAAGTGGTGGGCGATCCGGGCAAGATGGTGGCGATCGTCCAAGTCCTACAAAAGTTTGGCATTCGGGAAATTGCCCGCACCGGCAAAATTGCCCTCACCCGCGAGTCCCGCGTCAACACGGAATTCCTCAAGTCCCTAGAAGCCCGCGTCAGCTAGTCGTGATGACCCTTCCCCAGCCCGGTCAGTGGTACCAGGTTTGTGCTGACTTGGATTTATACGATCGCCCCCTCTCCGGCGACCCCGATCCCGATCGCTTGGCCACCCAAGGCTGGGCCGGTCGTTTTTTGCGGCTGATGGGGCCGATCGAGGCCGACTGCTGGCCGGTGCAGTTGTTGGAAGATGGCTACGGGGCATGGCTACGATCGGGGGATTTGGCCCGACTAGAGCCGGTTGCAGCGGTGCCGGAACTGCCCCCCCCGATCGATCCTGGGGCCATTCCCCAGTGCATTGCAGCGGCGATCGCCTGGGTTGAAGCAGCGGCAGCGGTGCCCAATCAGTACCGTTGGGGCGGAACCGTTGCGCCGGACTACGACTGCTCCGGGTTAATGCAAGCGGCCTTTGCCCAAACCGGTCTATGGCTCCCCCGCGATGCCTACCAACAGGAAGCCTTTTTGCAGCCCTTGCCCTGGGATAACCGTTGGGATCCCCTGTTGCAGCAGTGGCAACCAGGGGATCTAGTCTTTTTTGGCCCCCCCGCCAAGGCCACCCACGTTGGTCTGTACCTAGGGGAGGGTCGCTATTTCCACAGTTCCGGGCGGGCGATCGGTCGCAACGGCATTGGCATCGACTGCCTCGATCCCGCTGCTGGACCCGTCAGCCGTGCCTATTTTGAGCAACTGCGGGGAGCCGGTCGCATTGTCCAAAGCTATACGCCTGAATAAAGGTCTCTAAAGGTTTATGTCTGATCTGATTGAGATTATTCGCCAGGATTACGCCAATTTTCCCCAGCAGCAGCACTATGAGATCTACGCTGCGGATGTCTTTTTCAAGGATCCCATGACCCAGTTTCGGGGCTTGCAGCGCTACCAAGACATGATCCAATTTATGACCACTTGGTTTAAGGATCCCCAACTGGAACTGCGGGAGATTGACCACAGCGGCGATCGCATTGAAACCCGTTGGCAGCTAACCTGGACCACCCCCCTGCCTTGGCAGCCCCGCATTGCCATCTCTGGAAAAACCGAAATGGGCCTTAATCCTGAAGGAAAAGTCATTTCCCACGTTGATACCTGGGATTGCTCCCGCTGGGACGTTGTAAAGCAGCATTTTCCCCGCTAGTAGAGCACGGGAAACCCAGATCAGAAAACACCGTATTTTGGCCATATACCCTAAAGAAACGTCACAATTCTGGCTTTTGTGAAAACCTTAAAGCCAGATTCGCTATAGTGTCAGCATCAAACTTCACAACGCGCTGGAGGCTGTATGGAGACTCCCCTAACTCTCCCCTTGGAAAAACATTATCTCCACTTTAATTTTCAACCCCATCTCCGAGGGAAATATGATATCCGCAACTCCGTTTCCCTGGCCCTGGCCTGCGACTTGGCCTATCGGCCTGAAGCAGAGGTAAAGGCCCAAGCAGAAGCCTGGGGATTTCCCAAGGTCGTCTTTCTGGAAGATAAAGTGGTCGAGGTGGATACCCAAGCTTTTGTGATGGGTAATGATCAGGCGATCGTCGTGGCCTTTCGAGGAACGGAAAACTCTACGGATTGGCGCACTGACTTGAACTTTCCCAAGGTCAAAGCCATGTTTGGCCATGTTCACAAAGGCTTTCGATCGGCCCTAGAAGCTGTCATTCCCGATGTCTTGGCGGCAGTCGATGAAATGCGCGATAATAAGCAAGAACTCTGGATTACGGGCCATAGTCTAGGGGGAGCCTTGGCAACCTTAACCACGGCCTTTTATCGTCACCAAAAGCACGATGTGAGTGGCCTTTATACCGTAACTATTCAGGGGTCTACGAAGTTAGTAGGGTTTCAGCCCTTCGATCGGAGTCCGAAGCAGCTCAAACCATACCAATCCAGGATTTTCAGAGCCTGAAACCCGCATTCTTCCGTGACCCCCTGAATGGTTACACCCGTGTGCCACCCCGCAGCTTTGGCTTTAACCATGTGGGAACCTGTGTCTTC
>JBMTWK010000215.1:0-5893 GCA_049452395.1 Prochlorothrix sp.
CCATCCTATCTCAAGTTCAGGACTCACCCAGGGAGCCGTTAATGGGGAATTCAAGGGTGGGAACTTCAGGTTTTCAGACTCTTTTTAAGACTCTAATGATCAGTAAATTTATGCGATATAAGCCGCTAACTCACGAAAATACGCACGGGGATACGCAGGGGGAGACTTACGGCTATCCAAGACCCCGATCGATCCTGCTTTCAGATTCTGCATCAACTGCAACCCCGATCGCGTCACCCATTCCGTCACCGATCGCGTCACCAAACACGACCCCGATCGTGGCCCTAAGCCCACTTCTCCGGTACACAACCGGGGCAATTTTAACCTTAGGCTTAGGATTCGGCTGGAATTCCCCTGCTAGCTTGGCCCAGAGTTTACCTTCTCCGATTTTCCCGACTCCGATCGAGCAAATCCTACCCACTCTCTCCCCCACTGCCCAGACTGAAACAGCACCCGTTCTCACTGCCGATCGCCTCGCAGGGAGTTGGCAGTGGCAGAGCGAAGACCAGAGTACAACGATTTACTTAACCTTTGATGGGGTCGATCGGGTTGTCTTTCGGGTGGAAGGAGCCGAGGAGTTGCAACTGCTCTCGGAACTGTTGTATCAAGTTGATCTAGACTCAGATCCCTGGTCCCTAGACTTAATCTTGAGTGAAGATCAGGCGATTCAGACGATTTTTCGCTTTGGTGAGGGGGAGACAGCGGCGGATCTCGATCGGCTAGAGCTAGAGCTAACCCAACTTAGTCCCGGTCAGCCCCGCCCCTTGGCCTTTGGGGACAGTACCTTAAGCTTCGATCGCCTTGGGGAAGCGCCCCCCTTACCCGAAGGTGCAGTGCTGTTGTCCTATGAAGAACAGCAACAACAGCGACAGGAAGGCACGGCTCTTAGTCACCTCAATCTCCTAGCCCAGGCTCAGGGGGCTTATTACCAAGATGGGGGGACTTTTGGGGAAAATTGGCAGGATTTTGTTTTGGGTATCGTTCCGGAAACGGCGACTTACCGCTATGGGGTGGAGGTCAGGGAGGCGACGATCGTGGCCCTGACGGCCCAGGCGAAGGGGGAGAATACCCGCAGTTATAGCGGTTTGCTGGTGGCTACGGAGCCGGAAGGGGGGGAGGTGCGCTTTAGCTGGCAGTTGTGTGCAACGGCGGGGCCGAGCCAGGTTTTGCCGCCTGTGCCGGAAATTGTGCCGATCGCGGCTGCCCCTGCCAATGCCTTGCCGCAACTGACCTGTGCGCCCGGTTCTGTGCCCCTAGGGTTCTAGCCCTGCACATTTCTGCACATTTTTTGCACATTTCCATGGCTGCGATAACCTGATAATCTGCAAAGAGTCACCCCCATTGGGGGGCGCATGACCGTTCACGCCCGGACCTTTAGCAATACCGATACCGTTCGATCGCCCTCGCCGCGATCGCCCTACCCACAAACCATGGCCCAAACCTACACCGTCAAGATTCACCATCGCCAACTTGATCGCTACTACACGGTTCAAGTCCCCGACGATCGCTACATTCTCCACAGCGCCGAGAACCAAGGCGCAGACCTCCCGTTTTCCTGCCGCAATGGGGCTTGTACGGCCTGTGCGGTGCGGGTGAAGTCGGGCCAGTTGGATCAGCCGGAGGCGATGGGGCTGTCGCCGGATCTGCGAGAGGAGGGCTATGCGCTGTTGTGTGTGAGCTATGCCCGATCGGATCTGGAGGTGGAAACCCAGGATGAAGATGAGGTCTATGAGTTGCAGTTTGGCCGCTATTTTGGCAAGGGTAAGATCGAGGTGGGTTTGCCTCTGGATGAAGATTAGCCGAGGTTCAATTCAGAAGGCCGAGATTTAACAAGAGGGTTGGGAAACCCGGCCCCTACGCCCGTATATCACCAAAATCCCCCGTAGGGGCGTGGTTTCCGCGCCCTCTTTTATTCGCGCAAATTTCCGAAGAGGGTCGGCAAACCTGGCCCCTACGCCCGTATACTACCAAAATCCCCCGTGGGGGCGTGGTTTTCGTGCCCGGTTTTCGCACCTGGTTGTATTCAATACTTTGTCTTGGATCTATGTCTCAACTGCTTGCCCACCAAATTCAGATCGATCGCGGCGTTGGGGCCACGAAGCATATTGAACCGAACGACACGCCCCGATCGGGGGAACTGACCCGCGTTTGGTTTGCCCTCACCCGTAAAGGGGGCCAGGTCATTCCCCTGGAAAATTGTGACTGTACCTTGGCGGTCTATGCTCAGCCCCGCAGTGCTGACGCAACCCCGATCGCCACGCCGCCCCTAGAACCCTACTCCGCCGAGGGTTACACCGATATTCCCGCCACGGAGTTGACCTTTCCCCAGGTGGGAGCCTATGAGTTGGTGCTGGTGGGTGCGCCGAAGGCTGGGTTAGCGGAACCCCAAGGTTTTGATTCGTTTCAACTGTCCTTTAAGGTCACGGTGGCCCAGGGGACGACGGTGGCTCCTAGCCCGGTGGCGATGGCCAGTCCTGAAGCGGGGGCCAGTGGGGTGACGGGAAATTCGGCAGGAAATTCGGCGACGGGAAATTCGGCAGGAAATTCGGCGGCAACAGATGCGGCAACAGATGGAGAGCCGACGGCCTCCCAGCCCTTGATTGCGGCGGGGGAGCAGAGCAATGAGCGGGTGATTACGGATGTGGTGGTGGAGCCGGTGGTGGCGGTGCCGGAGGATGTGACGGTGCCGGTGGGGATTGGGGCGATCGTGGTGTTGGCCTTGGGGGTTGTTTTCTATGGCTGGCGATCGGGCTGGGGCGCAAAGAAGGATCTGAACTAGCAGCGGTGGTTGGTTGGGTAAACCTGGTTTTCAGCAGAGTTTTAAGATAGATCACAGTTAGCAAAGCTCTAGACAGATAACAGAGAACCCAGCAATGACAACCCCGATTGCAACGGCTCCTCCCCTGAGTGCTACGGCCACGGCGTTTGCCGAGCACCTCGATCGATCGCCCGCTCTCCAGGAGCAAATTCGCCAATTCACCTCCCCGATGGATTTGGTGCAGTTGGCCCAGGCGGAAGGCTTTGACCTTGCGCCGCCCGATGTCATCGCGATCGCCCAAACTGCCTATTACACTTGGTTACGCCAAATTAGCCCCCAGTTTCAGCCCCTGTTTGAAACCATGCGCACCAATGAGGCCGTTGGCGCACGGCATAAATCCTGTCATACGCCCCAAGATGTCCTCGATCTGGCTACGGACCTTGGCTATGCCATGACCTTGGCGGATCTTCAGGCTCTGGCTGAGGCTGCGGCGACGGTACCGGGCTTTAGCTGCGAAAAACTGTGGTTTCGGGGTTTGGGGCTAATTCCATGACTTTTTTCAAGCTAAATCTCTTGGATAGGGTTGTGGCTGGGTCGGCTCCGCCCCCCAGTCCCCCTTTGACGTTAGCCTCTGCGACTGCTGCGGCTTCTGCGACCCCTGCGACCCCTGCGACTGCTGCGACCTCCTCGATCCCCTCGGCTTTGCCCCTGCCCGACAGCCTCCCGGCCACTTTGCAGGCGACCATTCGCCCCTATACCGACCTCAACCCCCGCAAGGGCTGGGTCCGGTTGCTGAGTTTGTGGAGTTTGACTTGGGGGCTGTGGTTGGCTGCGTGGTTAAGTGGGAATTTTGCCCTGTTTTTGGGGTTATCTACCTTGGGGGGCATTGCCTACGGCTTTCTCTTTGTCTGCACCCATGAGATGGCCCATAACTGCCTCACGGGGTCTCCCCGCTGGGAAGCGCCGATCGCCCGCGTGATCAGTTGGCCCCTGCTTTGGCCCTATGGCACCTATTGCTTGGTCCATCGGTTTCACCATGCTTGGAATGGCTGTGACCTGCGGGATCCGGAGCGGATTCAGTGGACCCAGGGGGAGTATGCAGCGGCTCCCCAGTGGCGGAAATGGTATGTGCGCCATCAATGGACCTTCAATATTTGGGTTGGGGGCGGATTTGGCCTGATTTTCAATGCGTTTTGGCGGGGCTGGCGCTGTCGAGACTCGGTTCCGTCCCTGCGATCGGCCCTGACCCGCCAGCTTTGGCTAGATGGCTTGGGTAGTTTAGTGATCCACACCGTCGGTTTCGTTTGGGCACTGTCCCAGGGGCGGGGCTGGGATTATGTGATTTTCTGGCTGATTCTGGAGCGGGTTGTGGGGGTGATGATGCAGAGCCGCGCCCATTTGGAGCATTATGGCCGCTGGTATCCCCAAAATCATGCTGCCTTGACCCAACTCTATAGCTACCGTAACCTAGCGGTGCCTAGCTGGGTCAACTGGTTGATGGGCGGACTGCCTTACCACTCCCTGCACCATGCCTATCCCCAAATTCCCTTTGATCAGCTTCCGGCAGCTTGTGCAGCAGTTCAGACGGTGCTGGCCCAATATCATGCTCCACTGCTAGAACTGGCCGATCGGGGCTATCTCCGAGAAACCCTCCACCGCTCCTGGGCTACCCAGTTGATCCCCAGCGACGATCGCCCCCTGCCACGATCCCTCGACACGGCACAACGCTCGATACCGCACAATAGAAAAGATTAAAAAATCAGAAAAGATTAAAAAATCACCCCAACGACTCCCGATCGCCTGATCTTTTCATAAACGTCATTAACCCTATGATCACCCTTGGTATCGAGACCCTTGGCCTGGGCCTTGGCTCCGTTCTCTGGGCCGAGATTGTGCGAGACCTGTACCACACCCTCGCCCACCTTTGGCCCCCCCTCTATCGCCTCCATGTCTGGCACCACAAAGCCTTCCAACCCAGCCTCCAAATCGCTGATCCCACGATTTACCGGCGCTCCCAGTGGCGCAATGATGTCCCGGAATGTTTGGTGATGCTCAGTGCCGGGGGTCTGGCTTGGCTAGCGGCCTACAGTTGGCTCCCCCAGGGCCATTGGGGCATGGTGGCCGGGATTGTCTATACCTTAGGGTTTTTGGCGGGGGCGATCGCGCGGGGGACCGGCTCCAAGCTGGCCCATGACCTGACCGATCTGACCCATTTGCCCGGACCCTTTGATGCGCCGCCCGCCCCCTGGTTGGTCAACCGCACCTACCACTGGCGGCACCACTTCGACAACCAAAAAGCCTATTACAGTGGCACCCTTACCCTCATTGACTCCCTCATGGGCACTGCACTTTCCCTCAAGGGCAAAACCATTGCCATTACCGGCGCTTCTGGCACCCTAGGCCGCGCCCTGCTCCAAGCCCTGCACCAGGAAGGGGCCAAGGTCATTGCCCTGACCTCGCGATCGGGGGATGCCCTAACGGTCCAAGGGGCTGACGGTACGGCTGGCAGCAAAACCGAGACGGTGCGCACGGTGACCTGGGCGATCGGCCAAGAGGCAGAACTAGCCGACCTGCTGGAAGAGGTGGATATTCTGGTGCTGAACCATGGCATTAATGTCTATGGCGATCGCAGTGCGGCGGCGATCGACAAGTCCTACCAAATCAACACCTTTTCCCAGGTGCACCTGCTGGAGCGCTTTTTGGGCACCGTCAAGACCAACGCCCAGATTGCCCGCAAAGAGGTGTGGGTCAACACCTCCGAAGCTGAGGTCAACCCCGCCTTTAGCCCCCTCTATGAACTGAGCAAGCGGACCCTGGGCGATTTGGTGACCCTGCACCGCTTGGACGCGCCCTGTGTCATTCGCAAGTTGATTCTGGGGCCGTTCCGCAGCGAGCTAAATCCTGTGGGCATTCTCTCCGGTGCGTGGGTTGCCCGCCAGATCGTCGGCCTTGCCAAGCGCGACACCCGCAATATTATTGTCACCATCAATCCCCTCACCTATCTGCTCTTTCCCCTGAAAGAATGGGGGGTGTCCCTCTACTTCCGCCTTTTCACCCGCAAGTCAGCGAACCAGTAAGTTGTCAATTAAACGGGTGAATGTTAAAGTCGGTCAACCTTGGGACACCTACGACTGA
>JBMTWK010000216.1:0-5885 GCA_049452395.1 Prochlorothrix sp.
CTAAGAATATTGCTAAATGTAACAAGCCGGAAATTTCTCAGGGAAATTCCTAGGGAAGTCTTGCGCTTTGTCTAGAATCTAGTTAACTTTTAGCCCTAAGCTTTTGCTCAACGTCGTTTTCAGAAATGAGGGGATACAACCGTGGCCAAACCCAGTCAAGATTTTCGCGACAAGCTGGAAAAGAATAACATCGCCGAAGCTCTTCAAATGGCCCTCAGCGAGGCGATCGAACTCAAAATCGTCACCTGGGTTTCTGACTCGGATTTGCCTGGAGAACAGAACAGCGCTGATGACGCTCCCCCCTGTAACGTCATGCGCAGCCGTATTAATATTGTAGACGGCGATATTGAGACAGAAATTGGCAGTAAGTTCCTGGGCAATGGTCCCTACGCTGAACTGAAGGATTTTCACATGAAGCAGGTGGGCGAGGGCCGCACGATTATTCGCCAAAACCTAGACAGCCTCAAGGATCTCTTTGGCATGTTAATTAATGTAGCCCGCGCCTCCCAGGCCCAAGTTCCTGCCAACCAAACCCAGTCCCTGCCCCCCGCCAGCCGCTAACGCTGGCGAATTGTGGCGGTTTGTGCTGGCCTTTGCCCACTTCTGGGTAAATTTCCCTGTTTCAACGGCATGGGGGCTGTTAATCCGACGATCGCCCCCTGTCCTTGCCCTTCAGTCGCATTAACCCGAACAGACTGACCCGAACAGACTGACCGAAAAGAATAGCTTTTAGAACCCTGCCCCACCCAGCGGCAGACCGAGGCCAGCAACAGACCTGGGTTTGTCATGACTTGAGGGGGAGAGGGGTTCTGTAACCCTAGGGCTTGTGGATTGAGGTGCCCACGGGCGTGTTTTGATCAGGTTATGCTTTGATCACGTTGATCATGGCTTGATTAGGTTATGGCTTAATCAAGATGTAACTTAAGCAGAGTGTCGTTTTGAGCATGGCGATCGGGGTTTTGGACCACCGTCGATCGCGCCCTCACCCAGCTTGGGGAGAAACCGGGCAAAACCACATAGACAAAACGCCACCTTACCCCTATCTTTAACACACCGTTACCGCACCACGGCCCTGTTCGATCTTGGAGACAGCCCCCATGGCGACTAGCAAAGAATTCCAGGAAAAGTTCAAATCAGGCAACGTCCTAGAAGCCTTTAAATTGGCCCTCAGTGAAGTTGTTCACCTTAATATCACCACCACCGTGGTCACCGCAGAGTCGCCAACGGCCTCCGAGTCCGAGGGCAGGCACCGAATGCGCACCCTCATCAACTTGATCGACGGGGACATTGAAACCGAAATCAACAGCCGCTTCCTCAACGACAGTCTGTATACAGACCTGCGGCAGTTCCACATGAATCAAGTTCGCGAAGGCCGCCAAATCATCCGGGATAATGTGGCCAGCTTACAGGCTTTGCTCCAGGCTTGTGTCCAAATGACGGGGCATCCTGACTCCGCCACCAACACCGCTGCCACGGCTCCCAACGCAGACCTGTGGTCATCCCCCATCGCTGAACCCGAAGCGACCCCTCCACCCCCGCCGCCGGGGCCACCCTCAACCACCACTGGCAGTTCCCGCCCAGAGCAGCCCCTCACCCCCTTTAGCGCTGATTCCGACTACAACGAAGGCAGCCTAGGGCAGACCGATTTGACGGATTCAGGCTTTGTTGAGGCCAGTTTTGGGGCAGCGAGTTTTGAGGAAGCGGGTCTAGATGACCTAGCGGACGCAACCGACTACTCCGATGCGGACTTCACCGCCGAGGTATCCCTAGAGGACGGCGATCAGGGTCTGGGCAGCTTTGAAGATGTGGGCTTGGAGGATGCCTTGGATCTGGATGTGATGTCCCTGGATCCGTCCGACTTGCCGCCCGATGTGGACCCCCTTGGGGATTTAGACCTGTCCGATGCCCTGGGTGACCAGGATTTCCCCGCCGAACTGGCGGATACGCTGACGGACACGCTGGCAGTGGACCAAGAGGCCGTGGGTCTCCTAGACGATGCCGTGGCCGCTGGGGCTGAAGCGGTGGGCACTGCTGCGGCCCGCCTGGAAAATCCTTTCCCCGATGATGACCCCATCTCTGAGTTGATTAAAGCCGCCCAGGAAGCCGTTCCCACGGGCCAGATTCCCGATGTTGCCGAGCGCTTTAAGCTGGAAACGGTCGAGTTTGACACCGAACTTCAAGAATTGATTGTGAACCCGGTCAAGAAGGTGGTGGCGGACTTCCAGGACCAAGAGGCTGAAACAGTGCCCGATGTGGGCAATCCCCTGGCCTATATTCAGGCCCAATTGGTTAAGCGGGCTGAGGCGATCGCAGCGGCCAACCCCATCAATCCCCAACAGTTAGAGGAGTCCCTCAACTGGGTCAGCCAAGCCTTTGACCAAGAAGCTGATCTAAAAACAGTCCAGAAGTCGGTTACCGAAGCCGTCACCAGTGACTCTTTTTTTGATCAAGCGGAACCCTTAAAAATCGTTGAACGCGCCCTCGATCCAGCGTTTTTAGGGGTTGCCGCCAGCTTCAACCTTGACAGCAGTGACACCGATAGCAGCGAAGACGACGACCTGCTCGACTTTGCAGACACGGATTTCGGGGATACTGATGCCGATGAAGAGGGCAGCTATGGCTTGGATCTGGATCAAGATCTGAGCCTAGAAGCAGATATGTCCGCTGCGGCCCAGGGGGCAGTGGCGGCAAGCGCAGTGGCGGGTCTTGATGACAATCCTTTGGGTGAGTTTGAGATTCCCGACGATCTCGATCCCTTGGCGGATTTGGAACTGCCCGGTTTGGAGATGCCGAGCCTGGACAGCGCCAGCCCTGAAGCAGACCTAGAGGAGCTTTTGCCCCCGCCCCCCCCACCCTCTGGTTTTGTCCGTAGCCCGATCGACAGCCTCCCCAAGACCGAACCGTCTGACGCGGGTCTAGACCTGGGTGCAGACCTCGATGAAGATTTGGGCGAAGACCTCGATCTGCTGGGGGATGCCCTCATGGATCTAGGGGATGACCTCGAAGAAGAGTTCGAGGAGGCGGGGGAGGATGACTTAGGCTCGATCGAGGAGGCGATGGACAGTCTAGGGAGCGATCTGCCTGAAGGATCGATTGCCGGGACGACGGAGCCGATCGTGCCCCCCCTCGAAGCCATGGACCAAGATACCGATGCCTTGGATGACTTTGACCTCAACCCTCCCGTTTCGACGGACACCACCATTGATCTGCAATCCACAGCGGTGAGTACCGTTGAGGACAGCGATGATTTTGATGACTTGGGGCTAGGGGTGGATGATCTAGAGGAGGATCTGGATCTAGAGGAGTTGGACCTGTCCGATCGCCTTGTGGTTGATGACTTAGACGACTCCTTCGAGGACGACTCCCTAGGGGATAGCTTGCTGGACGATGACCTGCTGATGGATGAGGCTGAGGACGAAGCCAGTCCCCCGGTCCCCCCTCCGGGTTCACCCGTGGCGGCAACCCCTGCCCCAACTCCTCCCACCAGCACCGCCAGCGTCGATGATCTGGGCTTGGAAAGTGTGGATGACTTCGATATGGGGCCGTGGGACGAAGCTCCCGCCGGAACCCCCCTAGAAGAAGAGAGTCTAGAGGCCAGCCTCGATTTCAGCAGTCCAGAGCCAGAGAGCGATCTCAACTTAGCGGTGATCGATGACTTGGACGATCTAGACGATCTCAGCGATCTGGAAGACTTGGACCTCGATGACCTCGAAGAGGAAGTCGTGGAAGACGCGCCAGGGCTGGGTCCAGATACAACAGATCCCCTCGCCAATCTCTTTGGCAATACGGCCCCTGAGGACTTTGGTGAGTTGGATGCTATGGCCAGTGAAAAGGATTTGCTCCTGGCAGAACTGGGCAGTTCGCCCCCGGAAAACCATCCCCCTGTGGATTTGGATGATCTGGCCCTGCTGGATGATGATGATCCCTTTGCTAGCCTAGAGCTGGATGAGGAGGACAATACGCCCCCGCCGCCGCCCCCCCGACCCCATCCCTAGGGTTGCCGTTGCACACTACCCTCTGCACGCTCCCCTCTGCACGCTACAGCTTCCTTGGCTCCCCGCTGCTCTACCCCCCACTGACCCCTACCCCCTACCTCAGGAGTGCATCCCCATGACTCCCTCCACCCCTCCCTCTAATCCCAAGCCCGCTGCCAAACGCCCTGCTGCGACGGCTGCCAATGGTCGCCGCACGCCCAGCCGTGCCAAAGCTCCTGGCAATGGACAGGTGCCCCCCGCGAATAAGGCCAGCGGTGCGCCTAGCAGTGGTGGCTCCAGTGGTTCCAGCAGCGCCGGGGGCCAACTTGTTCCTCAGTCCCCCGCTACACCCACCTCTCCCAGCTCTGCCACCTCCCTGGATACGGTACAGTCCGAGAAAAATATCCAGGGACAGTTTAATGAGTTTATTGGCTCCTTAGGCAATCTTTTGGCAGATTTCACGGCCCTAGAGGTCAGCACCATGGTGGTGACTGAAATTTCTGGGGATAAGTTCAATGCCGTGCGGACCTATCGTGCGCTGTATTACCTGCGGGCAAGGCTCGACCATCCAGAGCAGATGATCCCCAACCTCCCAGCCCACAACCAAACCCCAATCCCCGGCGATCTTCGCCCCGCCTACGAAGCGTTGTATGAGCAGTTGGAGGAAAACTACCACCTCTGTTTCCCCGACGATCGGGCCAAGCCCCTCCCCCACCCCGATGACCATCTGGAACAGGTTCAGGTTTTGGTGCGGGATACGGCGTTTTTGCGGGCGTTGCGTAAGCTAGCAGAGCAGAAGCTAGCGCTAGATGGGGGTGATGTCACCAGTACCACCAAGGATCTGATCTACGCCCAGACGATTATGCAGTTGGATGGCGACGTGATTAACCGCTATCACAAGGATTTGCTGGAGAATCCAGAGCTGCGGGACTTTGTGGTTGGGATTCACAACCAGGCCGTGGAATCGGGCCAACGCCAATGGCGGGAGTTGATTGACTTTATGGTTGGTCTTCTTCAGAATTTTCTGCCGAAGTCGAAGTAGAATCTGTTCCCTCAGGCTGAGATGGGCGGGAGCATCCCACTTTGATGAGTTAACCGATGGGGTAGGAGCAATCCCCCCGTGGTTGCCCCGGTTTTGGTCCCAAGGAGGGAGCCACGGGAGCACGACCCCTACCGAGATTTTTCTACCGAGATTTTTCTACAGTGGGATTTCTACAGTGGGATTTCTACAGTGGGATACGCCTGAGATGGACCTAGCTCGCTTTGGCTCCCCCCCCTTGCCTGCTTTAACCTATGCCTAAAACACCGCCCTTCGACTAACGCTATGGGACAACACGACGGAGGACAACCATGACAACGGGTCTTGTTCCCAGTCTGGCCATTAGTCCGGCGCTCCAACGCCAGATTCTGGGTTGCATTCAGCCGGAGGGGAATCGGTTTACGTTTCATTTAACGGAAGCGCTGATCTTGGGCATTTTTCAGAGCCGCGATCGGGGCCACGCCCTGGACCTGCCTAAGCCCCTTCGGCGAACCCTTCGCAAGGCGGCGCTGTGGGATACCGGTTCAGAAACGGAGTCCGAGATGGACGCAGAAGGCGATGGAGCAAGTTCTGTGCCCGTTGCTCAGTCTGGGTTAACGTTTTTGACGGAATATCAGGGTCAGTTGGTCCTAGAAAGCATTGTGGGGCTAGACGGGGATATTCTGTATCGGGTTAAGCGGGATTTACTGCGGGAAGAGCAATGTCTTGCGGTGGTCGCGGCCCACAACTGGCTGGTGGACCAGATGCTAGGGAGTTTGCGATCGCAGATGGAAGTGCCAGAGGCTGTATCCTGGACCTTG
Source organism: Prochlorothrix sp. (assembly GCA_049452395.1). GTDB lineage: Bacteria > Cyanobacteriota > Cyanobacteriia > Prochlorotrichales > Prochlorotrichaceae > Prochlorothrix. The sequence goes on from JBMTWK010000216.1 coordinate 5,814, forward strand.
GCGCTGTTACCCACAGGCATTAGAGCTAATTTATAAAGAGATTTTTAAGGTGGACCGAGGATCCCCAAGAAG
>JBMTWK010000217.1:0-5883 GCA_049452395.1 Prochlorothrix sp.
CTAAGGGGTAGAAGGGGAGCAAGATTTTTCAAAGTCCCTCGCCTGCGTTGGGAATGGACAGCCGGTCCGGCTATCCCACAACAACCGCTTGGGTAGGATAAACCCTCTGGCCTGTCCAAAGTGAGATGGACCCGTGGGGCTGAGTTCAAAGCCCCACCGCAAGCCCAAAAACGCTAAACCACCGCCAGATTGGGATATTGGGCTAAAACTTCCTCAGCACTCATCACCTCACCAGGGGTTTGGGGAGTCCAGAGAATTTCGAGGGCGAGTAACTGGTCCCCCGCGATCGCCCCAATTTGGCGTAGTGCCTGGGAAAGATCCTCCGATTCCTGGATTTTAGGCAGCTTCAGGCTACCCTGCGTCCCCACAATGAGCGTAACCACGATATATTCACCGGGATCACCGTTAGCGGGAGTTGCCGATCCCTCGATCGAGGTTTTCTGCTGCACCTCGCCTTGAACATTCGACAAACTCTCACCGGAAAACTTACTCCGCTCCTCCAAAACCAGCCGGTTAAACTCCGTTTCCGCGCTGTTCAGGCGGGTTTGCTGGCTAGAGGTCGCGCCATAGCACCAATACTCCGGATGGCGAAGCAGCGTCAGGGTACTTTCCTGGAGGAGTTTGGTAAGGCCGGAAGTGGTAGACGTGTTCGCGCTCAGGGCAAGGCGACCGAGGTCCGTTTGCAGGGTTTTGGCCTGGGAAGAGAGGCCCAACTGCACCTTAGCGACGCTAACCTTGGGATTGCTGTTGGGCAGGGCACCCCCCTCGTCGGAGTTGTTCGACAAAACCTGACGCACGGTGCGCACCAGGAAACTGGCGATCGCCAGCATCACCAACAGACTCAGCAAGCCGCCCCCACCGCCAAAGCCAAAGAAGGGGAGGAAGAAGAAGGGGCTAAATCCAAAGCCACCGCCCCGATAGCCACCTTGGTAGCCGCTCGTGGGCGCAGAGTAGCTGCGGGGGGCCGAGTAGGTCCGGCTCGTCGGCGCACGGAAGGAACCGCCGCCAATGCGTCCTCCACTGCGGGCAGCCCAGGCATCGGAACCGTGACCCAGGACGAGGGCAAGGCTCAGACACAGAACGAAAGCAAGCTTAAGAACGGATTTTAAGGAGTTTTGCAAGGAGTTTGGCAAAGTGCAAGATTTGGACCACGAGAAGAGTGAATTCATAGGTCGGTTCGTAAAGGTTCGGTTTGTAAAGGCTCAGGTTGTGGGAATGCGCTACGGTCTAGCTTGGCTACCTTGAGCCACTCAACGCTAGCCACCGCCGACGATCGTGACAATTTCGAGCCGATCGTCCGCCTGCATCACCGTTGTTTCCCAAAACTGTCGATGCAGAATTTCACCGTTATATTCCACCGCGACGAGTTGAGGCTTTAATCCCAACTGTTGCAAAAAAGTCGGCAAGGGGGTGTTAGGGGCGCAGGTACGGGTCTCGCCATTGACTTGGAGAACGAGGGCATGGGAGTCTGCCGCCGGAACCCCCGCAGGTAGATCAGACATGGGATAGCAAACCCTCCATCAAAATCAATTACAACGTAGCAAATCGCCGGGATCCATAGCATAGGCCGATGGACCCGCAGCAGGAATCCACAGCGATGGGCAGGCGCATCCGAAGGTTGGGGGAAGTCATCCGGTAGGGGCAATTCCCCCTGGGGTTACCCTGGTTTTGGGGCGAAGAGGAGAGCCACAGGGGCACAACCCCGACCCAAACCCCTCCCTTTCAACGGCCCTCGGAGTCACCGGATCCGCCGCTCTAGCCCTGTAGACCCACAACCCTGGGGTTGCTTTCCTTCCATTTAAAGACTGGAGCGTTAGGAAGGGAGCCGATGCCAGACATTTTTTAGCATTTCACACAGGCGCGATCGCTGCTGTTCCGTGAGCAGTTGGTCTTCCGTCGCAACCTCAGCAATGAGATCCTCTAGGGTTTGGCCCTGTTGACGCGCCATCTGCACAACCCCCGCCATGGCACGGACCACGGTTTCGGAATTGGCGGGGGACTGGCGCAGGGCCATGATTTCCTGAAGGGTGGATGGAATCGAGTACTTCATGGGGTCTCCCGATGGTCCTAGGGATTCTACCCTATGGCGATCGATTTGGGGCGGGCGCATCGCATGATCGTGATCAAGACTAAAAACCAGAGGGAATACCCAAGGAGCCAACCCTTGCCGACTCCCTTGCCGACTTACTTGCCGACTCCCTTGCCGACTCCCTTGCCGACAAACTCGCCAATGACCCCCCAGCACACCTTGCAGATTAAAAACACCTTGCAGATTAAAAACACCTTGCAGATTAAAATCTGTGGCCTGACCCGATCGGATCAAGTCCAGGCGATCGCCGCCCTGCGCCCCCACTACCTCGGCTTTATCTGTGTCCCCCAGTCCCCCCGCTTCGTCACGCCGGAGCAAATCCAGACCCTCACCCAAGCCCTCCCCGCTGAAGTCTGCCCCGTTGGGGTCTTTGCCAATCCGGACCTCGATGGGTTAAGCACCACGGTCACCGTGGGCGGGCTGGGGGGGATCCAACTTCATGGTAACGAATCCCTAGAGTTCTGCTGGGACGTGCGTCGTCGGTTCCCTGAAGCTTTCTTAATCAAGGCGCTCCGGATCCGGACTGCTAGCGACTTGGACCTGGCCCATACCTACAGCGGGGGGGATGCCGCCCCGATCGATGCCCTGCTCTTGGATGCCTACCACCCCCAGCAGTTGGGCGGGACCGGGGAAACCCTAGATTGGGCCATGCTGCGACAGTTTCAGCCCCCTGTGCCTTGGTTCTTGGCGGGGGGACTAAGGCCGGACAATGTAGCGGAAGCGTTGGCCTTGGTTCAGGCCCAGGGGGTGGATGTGTCGAGCGGGGTTGAGCGATCGCCGGGGGATAAGGATCTCGATCGGGTCGCCGCCTTTCTCCAGGCCGTCCGTCAATGTCCTCAGCCCGATCGTGAGGTCTTCCCTAGACAGAAACCGTAATAATCGCAACAATACTACCTGAGTGGATCCCCCCCTCAGAGGCCCAAATCCCTCTAAAATTCCGGCCCTGGGCTTCTCGAAACCTTCAAAATTACCCTCCCCTTATTCCTATGGCAGCACTGAAAAAAGGTTCCCTAGTTCGCGTTGTGGCTGAAAAACTGCAAAATAGCGTTGAAGCCACCGCCAGCGATACACGCTTTCCGTCCTACCTCTTCCACAGCAACGGGGAAGTCCTGGACCTCAAGGGCGACTATGCGTTGGTGAAGTTCACCGTCCCCACCCCCAATATTTGGCTCCGCCAAGACCAACTCGAAGCCGCACCCTAGAGGATTTTCATCAACCGGTAAGACGGGAGCATCCCCCATGCGCCCCTCAGGGAGCATCCCACTTTGGAAGAATCTGGGTAGGGGTCGTGCCCCTGTGCCGACCCTCTTTGGCCCCAATCAAAGTTTTTGGGCAGGGCAACCACCGGGGGTTTGCCCCTACCAGATTGGTTAAATCGCTAAAGTGGGATGCTCCCCCCGCGATCGGCCCAAGTCTTAAGAATTCATAAAAAAATCTTTAGTTTGCTCTAACATCATCTAGAGATTCAAGCTTTCCTACAGATCGGCTTACAATAATGAATAGTTGTACAACCTGACCACAGGCTGTAAAGCCCAGCCATGGGCATTCCCGTCCAGACCCTGGAGATCCCATATGATATGACCTTCTCGGAAGCACACTCAGAGCAAGACGACCCCAACGGTACTCCTACGGGAAGCCACCGCCCGTCTACGGCCAACGATGCCTTTCTGTATCCGCGCCACCACTACCACGGCAAATTTACCCCCCAAAATCTCACTTTTAACGCAAACCTCCAGGAATTTTCCCAAGCTGTTGGCTATATCTGCGCCCTAGAAACTGGCGGCAAGATCTCCTCTCAAGAAGCCTACCAACAAATTAAAAAGCTCTACAAGCAACTGAAGCGGAGTAAAAAAGCCCTAGGGATTGGGGAAAATGGTGAGCCATCCCAAGATTCGGACGATTAAGGAGCACGATCGCCAATTTGGCCGCTAGAGGTGTTGGCGACAGGATCCATGATCGATCCCAGGGGGGAAGCCTCTCCGGAGCACTTCCCCTGTTCTTTTCCATGACCAGCGTCTCTCCCGTTACCAGCGGCTGGCGATCGGCATCCGCCACCCCGTCCCAAAGGCCCGATCGGTAATTTTCAGCCCTGGGGCTGCCTGTCGCCGCTTAAACTCCGATCGCACCACCAATTTCCAGACTTTTTGCACCACTTCCGCCCCAAAGCCCGCTGCAATAATCTGATCGCGGGATTGGTGCTGATGGATCAGCCGATCGAGAATATCATCCAGCACGTCATACTCCGGTAAAGAGTCCTGATCCACCTGATCGGGCTTTAATTCAGCACTGGGGGGCTTGGTGATGATATGGGGCGGAATCAGGGGCTGGGTGCGGTTCTGGGGATTTAAGAGACTAGATTGAGCGCTATCTGCATTAAAAGCCGCAATTTGTTCACGAACCCGCAGATTACCAGTGGTATTAATCCACTGACAGAGCCGGTAAACCTGGGTTTTGGGCACATCGGCGATCGCCGCCAAACCCCCATCCATATCCCCATAGAGGGTGCAGTAGCCCACCGCCATTTCCGATTTATTACCCGTAGACAGCAATAAATGACCAAATTTATTGGCCACCGCCATCAGTAAGGTGCCCCGAATCCGGGATTGCAGATTTTCTTCCGTTACATCTGGTTCCTGCCCTGCAAAGAGGGTTGCTAGGCTTTGGTCAAACCCCGCCATGACGGGTTCAATGGCGATCGTGTGGCTGTGGATGCCCAAGTTTTGGACCAAATCCAGGGCATCGCTGACGGAGTGGTCGGAACTGTAGGGCGAGGGCATCAGAATGGCCAGCACCTGGGGTGAGCCGATCGCAGCAGCGGCGATCGTCGCCACCAAGGCCGAATCAATGCCCCCGCTCAGGCCCAGGACAATCTGCCGAAACCCACATTTGCGGCTATAGTCCCGCACCCCCAGCACCAACGCCTCCCAAATTTCCGCCTCGGCACAGTCCGCCAGGGGCACGATCGCCGCTTGGGCCATATCCCCCGCGATCGCAGGAGTCGCCCCCAAGTCGCGACGATCGGCCTCCCAAGTCACCGTTTGCAAGGCCGTTGTAAACCCCGCTGCCCGACTGATGACCTGCCCCGATCGATCCAACACGACACTGTGGCCATCAAAAATTAAGTCATCATTGCCCCCCACTTGGTTCGTATACAAAATCGGAATTTGGTACAACCGAGCCGAGTGGCTGAGCATCTCTTCCCGCAATTTTTGCTTACCAACGGTATAGGGCGAAGCCGACAGATTCACAATCAAGTCAACCCCTTGCTGAACTAAATCTTGAATGGGATTTTGGGGATAACTGCGCTTGCCCCAAAAGGATTCTTCATTCCAAAAATCTTCGCAAATGGTAACCCCAATTTTCGGCAATTCTGGCCCAAGCTGGAACCAAGCCTCATGGTCCGCTTTGCCCGCTTCAAAGTAGCGATCTTCATCAAAAACATCATAGGTCGGCAGCAGTCTTTTATGGAAAATCGCCTCGATTTTACCCGATCGCAGCAGCGCAATGCTATTAAAAATCGGCTTTTCCCCCTGGCGATCGGCCTCTGGATTGGCCTCCACAGTGCCCACTAAAACCGCTAGCTGGGGCGGCAAATCTTGGGCTAGTTTTTCCAATTGCTGGCGGGTCGCTTGGATAAAGCTGGGGTTGAGCAAGAGGTCGCGGGGAGGGTAGCCACAGAGGGACAGTTCGGGGGTGAGGAGGAGGTGGGAGCCACGATCGATCGCAACTTGGGCTGCGTCTAAAATTTGTTGGCTATTATAGGCAAGGTCGCCGATCGTGGGGTTGAGTTGAGC
>JBMTWK010000218.1:0-5827 GCA_049452395.1 Prochlorothrix sp.
TTAAGGCACTGGCGTGGGCGTAGAGGGTGGTAATGCCTTGGCCATGGTCCAGAATCACGGCGTTGCCGTAGCCCCCCTGCCAACCCGCAGCGATGACCGTACCGGGGGCCGCTGCTCCGATCGGCGTATCATAATCCACTGCAAAGTCCATCCCGGCATGGAGGCGGCGCGTGCCCAAGATTGGATGCTCCCGCCAGCCAAATTCGCTGCTAATGGGACCATTGACCGGGTAGCGGAGACGACCCCCGCGCGAGGAACCGGGAACAAAGCCGGGGGCCGATCGCCCTTGGGGTAGACGGGAAAGGATTAGTTGGGTAATGGCGGCGGAGTCGCGCTCTAGTTGGGCTTGGGCAGCTTCCAGGGCAAGGCGATCGCTGCGGAGACGGGCGGTGAGGGCTTCTTGGGCCTGGACCTGGAGTTCCGTTTGGGAGCGCTGGGCCAGAAGCTGCTGGCGAATCAGGGCGAGGTTATTGCGTTGGGTCTCCAGGGTGCTGCGCTGTTGGAGCAGGCTCTGGTACTGGCCTTGCAGCCCTTGGAGGCTTTGGCGATCGGCCTCGTACAGGCGCTTCAGGCGCTGGGTTTGGGCCAAGAGTTCACTGAGGTCATTACTGTGGAGGAGCACCGCTAACCCCAGGGTTTGGGGTTGTTGCTGAAGCCACCGCAGCCGTGCCGCCACTTGGCTTTGTTGCAGGGTATAGGTTTGTTGGGCCTGACTGAGATTTTGCTGGAGGGTATTGAGGGCGGTTTGAGCCGTTTGCCACTGGCGATCGATCTCGTCTAGGTTGCTGCCCGTGGCTTGGATGCTGCGCTGGAGGTTGGCGATCGCCGCCTGGGAGATCTGCTCTAGGGCCGCAAGGCGTTGCTGCTCCAGCCCCAAGCCTTGGCGGTACTGCTCCAGTTGCTGCTGGTATTGCTGTAATGCGCCAGCCCCGGTACCGGGGGAAGTCTGGCCCAGGCTGGGTAAAGTCCCCCGCTGCAACAGCACCAGGGTGAGGGCAACGGTCAGGGCAAGGGTTACTAGGAGCAGGGCGATCGATCTCGCCCCCTGCATCCCGCGACTCCCGCGCTCCGATCGCAGCCCCTGCCGCCCCACCTGGAGCAGACTCGACTGGCCCGCTCCCCGTGCAGCCCTAAGGTCCAGCAAAAATCGCCGCCTCCACATCGGTCCGAGACAGGGAGTAGGGGAAGGCCCGCTGAATGTCACGGCCATCGGCCCCGGCTTTGCGGTAGCAAACCACCACCTCCGTCACGTCCAGTTCAATGGTCGCCTCCCAGTCCCCGTAGGTCAGGCACCAAAGGTTACGTTCAGACTCGTGGGGTTCACAGCCCCGGTTCTGGAGCCAGGTTTCAATGGCGGGCAGGGGATGGTTGTAGAGGGGGGTGTCAGGGGGGGGCAGTGCCATAGGGTTGGGATGAATCTTGCGATAAAGAGCTGGGAGATCAGAAAGCAACGGGAGTTTTTGCCTGGGTGGCTTCTGGATCCGGGTCGCCGGTCGGGGGGAAACCAGGGCTAGCGGTGTCAGGGGCGCTGGCATGGGCAGCGGGCTGAGGGGGCTGGGGCCGACCTCGGAAGCCATGGAGAAGACGATACTGGAAGCTGTCGATATAGGTAAACAGTACTGGGACAACCACCAGGGTCAGGAGGGTGGAGGTACTAAATCCGCCGATGACGGCGATCGCCATGGGGCTACGCACTTCGCCCCCCGCCCCCAACCCCAGGGCAATGGGCATCATCCCCGCCATGGTGGAGAAGGTGGTCATCAAAATTGGGCGCAGGCGCGACACCCCCGACTCCATCACCGCCCGGAACTGGGGCATCCCTGCCGCCTGGTTGGCCAAGGCGCAGTCCACCAAGAGAATCGCGTTTTTGGTCACCAATCCCATCAGCAGCACAATGCCAATCAGGGCAAAGAGACCTAGCTCGGTTTGGGTGATCATCAAGGCCAACAGTGCCCCGCCCAAGGACAGGGGCAGCGCTGCCAGAATTGCCAGGGGAGTCAGGAAGCTACTGTAGAGCAAAACCAACACGCCATAGATACAGAGCACGCCGATCGCCAAGGCTCCCAAAAAGCCCGCAAAGACATCCCGCATAATTTCGGTGTCTCCGTCGGGCTGTTCCGTGACCCCAGCGGGCAGGTTTTGCAAAATCGGCAGGGCTTGGACCTGGGCATAGGCATCCCCCAAGGAGACCCCATCCAGGTTAGCCCCAACGCTGACTTGGCGCGATCGATCGGTGCGGTTAATTTCCGCCGGACCACTGCCCAAGCTCACATCGGCCACCGCCATCAGGGGCACCAAACTGCCGTTTTGGCTCGGAACCCGCAGATTTTTAAGGGTGTTGAGGTCGTCGCGCCGATCGGGATCGAGTTGGACCCGAATCGGGATTTGGCGATCGGGCAGGTCAAACTTGGCAAGGCGATCGCTGGCATCCCCGATCGCCGCCAGGGACAAGGTGCGGCCAATGGTCTGGACCGAAACCCCCAGATCCGTCGCCCGCTGGGGATCCGGCGTAACCAAGATCTCCGGCTGCACCAGGCTGGCGCTGGAGCTAATCTCCACTAAGCCCGGAATCCCCTGCATTCCCGTCTCCAACTCCAAGGCCGCTTGGGTCAAGGCTTCGGGGTTATCGCTGCGCAAGGTCACGCTGAGATCTTTGCTACTGCCCCCCGGTCCCTGGCTGCTAAAGCTAATGCGGGCACCGGGAATCTGCTGGAACTGGGGCCGCATCGCCGCTTCAAACTCCCACAGGGTCTGATCCCGATCGGTCTTGGGCTTGAGGTTAATGGTCAGGCTAGCCCGGTTGGGATCCCCGCCGCGATCGCCCACCTCACTAAAGACAGAGACCACACTGGGATTCTCCAACAACTGCTGGGTCACCCGTTGGGAAATTGCGTCGGTTTTCTCCAGGGTTGAGCCGGGGGGCAGTTCCACCGACAGCCGACTCAGACCTTGATCGCTGCCGCCAAACAGCCCCTTGGGAATCAGCGGCACCAGTTGCAAGCTGCCCCAAAACAGCAGCACCGCCACCACCAAGGTCAAGATCCGATGGCGCAGGGCCAGGGTCAGCAGGCGGCGGTAGAGACCGGGGCGCTGGGGTGTTGGCGCTGAAGGCTGGGGTAGCGGCTGGGTAGAATTGCGGGGGCCGGAGGGCTGGGCTGAGGCGCGGTAGGGGCGGAGGAGACGGGCCGCCAAGAGGGGAGTCATGGTTACGGCGACCAAGGTGGAGAACAGGGTCGCAATGGAGACCGTAAAGCCGAAGGGCTGGAAAAATTGGCCGGAAATGCCGCCCATAAAGGCTACGGGCAGAAAAATCCCGACGATCGTCGCCGTAGTGGCCACCACCGCCAAACCAATTTCCCGCGCCCCGTCGATCGCCGCCTGGAAAGGGGATTTCCCCTGCTGCAAATGGCTATCGATATTCTCGATCATGCAGATGGCATCATCCACCAGGTTCCCCATGGCCAAGGCCAAGGCCAGCAGGGTCATGCCGTTGAGGGTGTAGTTCAGCAGCTTCATGGCCATGAAGGTGGGGATGATCGACAGGGGCAGGGCCGTCGCGGTGACCAAGGTGGGCCGCCAATCCCACAAGAAGAGGGACACCACCAACACCGTCAGCACCGATCCCTGCAAGAGGGAGTCGATCGTGGCCTGATAGGACTCCCGCGAATCCGTCGCACTGGTAAAAACCAGTTCAAGCTTGACATCCGCCGGGAGGGTCTCCGCCAACGCCGCCACGGCCTTCTGTACGCCCTCTTCCACCGTCACCACCGGGGTGCCCGTACTGCGAAACACCGAAAAACCGACGGCGGGGGGCGGTAATGTTGCCGCAGTGTCTTGGCTTTGGAAGCGCACAATTTGCTCTGGCTCTTTGTAGCCATCCCAGACCTTGCCGAGATCCCCTAGGGGCACCGTTGCGCCGCTGGGTAACTGGATCGGCAGTTGGGCCAGTTGGGGGATGCTGTCGGTACTGCCCAGGGTGCGGAGGTTGCGATCGAGGCCCGCCACTTGGGCCGCTCCAGCGGGCACATCGGTATTAAAAGCCCGAATTTGGTCATTGACCTGGGTAGCAGTAATGCCCAGGGCCAGCAGTCGATCGGGGTTCAAGTCCACCCGCACTTCGCGATCGAGGCCACCGGTTCGCTGCACCCGCGCCACACCCTGCACCGCCAGCAGCGCACGGCTAATGTCCCGATCGACCAAGTTACTCAGTTCCGCGATCGATCGCTGCTCCGACTTGACCACATAGCTGACCACGGCCCCCCCCGCAAACTCCAGCCGCTGCACGATGGGATCATTGGCATCCTGGGGCAGGGTTTGGCGAATTTGGGCGATGGCGTTGCGCACATCGTTGGTGGCCCGATCGGTGTCGGTCTGGAGCACAAAGGCGATCGTCGTGCGGGAGACCCCATCCTGCACCGTGGAGCTAATCTCATCCACGTTGTCGAGGGGGGCCACGGCATCTTCAATTTTTTTGGTAATCTGGGTTTCCAGTTCCGTGGGACCAGCGCCCGGTTGGGTCACGGTGACGCTGACGAGGGGCACATCAATATTAGGGGTGTCATCAATGCCCAGTTGGCCAAAGGCCAGCAGCCCACTAAACAGAAGCACCAAAAAGCCCACTAGGATCGGGACAGGGTTACGAACAGAGAACTCAGAAAGGTGCATAGGGAGAGGCGTGAAAGAGGGGCGTAACAGGGATCGCGTTGCCAGGGTTTGGCGCTACCGTGCAGACAAACCCCTCCCCAATGTTACAACTTGTTTCTAAGTTCTAAGAAAATTAAACTCAAATTCTAGTCAGGTGATGGGCCAAGGGTGAGATGGGGGGCGGGGAGACTGTTGCCCAAGGGGTTATGGGTCTGAGTTGGGGGGTTCAAGGTTGCCGATCGCCCGATCGATCTCGGCTTGGGAAAATCCTGCGGCGGTCATGGCCTGGATTACGGCGGCGATCGTCTCAGCCCGACCCTCAGCCCGACCCTCAGCCCGTCCTTCTACCAATCCCACTTCTCGACCCTCAGCCAATCCCTCTTCCCGCGCAGTTTCGACCACATTATTCATATCCCAATAATGCTTAAGGCTTTCGCGGTAGGCGACCTGTTCGAGGGGGCCAAATTGGGCGACTTCAGCGGCGGTGAAGAGTTGGGTGAAGATCTCCTCCTGGAGGGGTTCGGGTTGGTCTAGGAGCTTGGAGAGGGATTTGAGCAGAAACAGCCATTTATCGGTGTGGGTTTCCAGTTGGTCGAGAGTTTTGGTGAATTTGGGTAGTTCAATATAGATAAAGGTCAGTTTGTTGTAGAAAACCTTGCAGTTTTGGTTTCTGAGCTTGACCACTTGGATCACGTCGGAATCACCTGGGTCTTCATCAAAGACAAAATCCAAAATGCCCACGGTGTACACCGGGTCTAGCTTAAAGTTCCACTCCCCTTTCTGGCCTTGCTCCTGGATCGGGAAGGTGGAGTAGTAAATGCTGCGGTCTTTGAAGAAATTTTGCTTGGCTTTTTGCAGTTCCACGATGAAGCGCTCCCCACGGGGGCTTTGGCAGTAGAGATCAAAGATGGCTTTGCGGTTAATCTCGCTGCTGCCGAGGTGTTCGGTGGGGCAGTAGGTGAGGGTTTGGATTTGGTGGCGGGGGGGGAGGAGGGTATTGAGGAAGTCGATGAGGAGTGCTTTGTTGGGTTCGGTGCCGAAGAGTTTTTTGAAGCCGAAGTCGGTGAGGGGGTTGAGGTAGCGATCGGGGATGCCGTTCATAGCGGTAGGGGGCGGAAAAAGGGAAGAGGTAGGGGTATCGCATTAATTTTGTATCCAATGTACTTGACAACAAGTAGACTGC
>JBMTWK010000219.1:0-5815 GCA_049452395.1 Prochlorothrix sp.
CGGTTTTTGAGTAAATAGGCTTGCATTTGGCCTTTGCCCTTGACTTCAATTAAGCCCCGATCCTCGAACTCATAGACTTCTTGGAGAAGCTTGTGGGTGCTCTCACTTACTTGGATTTCCCCCGGTAAGCCATGGGACTCCATGCGGGAGGCGACATTTACGGAGTCCCCCCAGAGGTCGTAGATAAATTTCTTGAGGCCGATGACTCCGGCGACGACGGCTCCGGTGTTGATGCCGATGCGGATTTGGAGGGTAAGGCCGTTTTCCTGGGAGAAGCGATCGACGATTTTGAGCATTTCTAGGGCTAGGTGGGCCACGGCGATCGCATGGTCGGCGCGGGGGGTGGGCACCCCACCTACTACTAGGTAGGCATCCCCCACCGTCTTAATTTTTTCGAGGCCCAATTCCTCCACCCGCTGATCGAACTGGGAAAATAAACCATTGAGCAGGGCGACTAACTCCGTGGGTTCTAGGGAAGCTGCAAGCTGGGTAAAGCCGACGAGATCCGCAAACAAAATGGTGGCTTCCTCAAAGCGATCGGCGATCGCATCGGAAGACCGCTTCAACTGCTCCGCCACACTGGGCGGCAAAATATTGAGCAATAATTCCTCGGACCGGTCCTGCTCCTTCTTCAGGGCCAGCTCCATCCGCTTCCGTTCCGTAATATCCCGGACAATAATCACCGCCTCTCCATTGCCATCCTCACAGGGAACGACCCGCGCCTCGTAGTCCCCTGCAATGCCCTTAATGGAGAGGTGATACTCAAAAACCTGGGGCTTATCGGTCTCTAGCGCCCGTTTAATCGCGGCGAGATACTGTTCCGCCAGGGGCGGGGGCAAGATTTCCCGCACGTTTTTGCCGAGGCGATCTGCCGATCGCTGCACCAGCAAATTCATCCCCTTGGCCTCAATGAAGTCCAGGTAAACCCCGGCGGCATTGATGCGCATGATGAGGTCGGGGATGGCTTGGAGCAGCGATCGATGGCGGGCTTCGCTGGAAATGAGGGCCGTGTGGGTCTGTTCCAGTTCAGCTTCGAGGGCTGCGATGCGCTGCTGGAGGGCCGCCACCTCAATTGCGACCTCTGGCGATGGGGCAAGGGGCAGGGCCTCGATCGGGACAGCATTATCGGGATTGAAGGTAGGAGAAGGGTCCATGGGTTGGAGGTGGCGAGGATACATGGGAAAGATGAGGATTGGGGTAGATAGGGGGGTCTACCCGGTTCTCAGCCCCCTCACCGGAGCCGATGTGCCGTTACAGGAACTGGCTTTACTGGAGTTGACGAAAGAGATCCTGTACTTTCTTCCAGGCATCGGCGGCGGTATCGGGGCGATAGTCGGCTCGCTGGTCACAAACAAAGCCATGACCGGCTCCGGCGTAGCGAAAAACCCGATGGCGATCGCCTACGGTCTGAAGGGCGGCTTCTACCTGATCGACTTGATCATTGGGGATGAGGGGATCTTCGGTGCCAAAAAAGCAATAGACCGTGCCGGAAATCTCGGTGGTGCGGCTGAGGGTGGGTTCGCCGCCACCGGGGGTAAAGGTGGCAATGCCGCCGCCATAGAAGGAGGCCGTAACTCCCACATCGGCTAGGGTTGCAGCAAGGTAAGCAACATGACCCCCAAAGCAAAAGCCGATCGTCCCCACAGGGCTAGCCTTTACGGTGGGCAGGGTTTTAAGATAGTCGATCGCGGCTTGAATGTCCCCCAGGAGTTCCGAGGCCGTGGTCAGGTCTTTGTACTTGCGTCCCTGTTCAATGTCCGCCTCACTGTAGCCCACCTCAAAGCCGGGGGCCGTGCGTTGGTAAAGGGCCGGGGCAAGGGCAACATAGCCTAGGGCGGCAATGCGATCGGTGACGGCCCGAATATGGGTGTTCACCCCAAAGATTTCCTGGATGACGACGATCGCGGGGTAGGGACCGGGGGCGGTGGGCTGGGCCAGGTAGGCATCGATGGCGAGGTCGCCGTTGGGGATTTGAACGAAGGCGGTGGTCAGGGTCATCGCTAAACTAGTGATAGGGAGTGCATCGGATCCACCTTACTAGGGAATGGAGCGGGGTGTATCCCCCTTTCGCCTCTGGACAGCCGGTCCGGCTATCCCGCAACAACCGCTTGGGTGGGATGGGCCTCTGGCCCGTCCAAAGTGGGATGGACCTATGGAGCGGGAATGGTCCTAGGTCGCTGGAGACCCTTTGGGTCTGATGGGATCGAGGGGACTTTAGGTTGTTGTTGATCCTGGGCTGCGATCGAGGGATTTCCCGGAGAATACTGACAATCTAGCTTCCTTTCGGAAAGATAAATCAAGAAAAAAGCGGACGCTGAAGCGAGTTTCTGACCCGCACCCGCGTTAACGCCCCCCTGCTTCTGACTCCACTGCTACCCTCCACTGTTGCAACCCCATGACTCAAGCTCGGGCGATTCTTTCCGGCTATCAAATCCTAGACCCGTTCTACATTGGGCCTCGAATTCTGCTGTACCGTGCCGTGCGACAGCAGGACCAAAGGCCGGTCTTGTTGAAGGTGCTGTGGAAGGACTACCCCAGTTTTCGAGAGATTTTGCAACTGCGCCATCAATATGCCCTGGTACGCAGTTTGGCAGCGGATCCCCACATTGCCCAGCCCCTCGCCCTGGAAAATTATCGCAACGGTTTGGCCTTGGTCTTGGAGGATCCGGGGGGGGTTCCCCTGGCGGACTGGAGTCATCCGGACCCCCTGAGCCTCGATCGCTTTTTCCCGATCGCCCTCAGTCTCAGCCGCTTGCTCGATCGGCTGCATCAGCAATCGATTATTCACAAAAACTTCAACCCCAACAGCTTTCTGGTCAATCCGGAGACCCTCCACCTCAGCCTCATCGACTTGGGTCTGGCCTCCCGCCTGCCCCGCGAAGCCCAAAGCGCCACCAGTCCCAATACCCTAGAGGGCACCTTGGCCTATCTGTCGCCGGAGCAAACGGGCCGGATGAACCGAGGGGTGGACTATCGCACGGATTTTTATGCCTTGGGGGTGACGCTCTATGAACTGCTGACGGGACAGGTGCCCTTTTCGGGTCAGGATGCTATGGAGGTGATCCATGCCCATTTGGCCAAGATTCCGCCGCTGGTGAACCAGGTGAATCCCACTGTGCCGCTGGCTCTGGGGCGGGTGGTGCTGAAACTGATGGCGAAAATGCCAGAGGATCGCTACCAAAGTGCCGCAGGACTGAGCTATGACTTGGAACAGTGTTGGCGCAGTTGGCAGGAAATGGGGTCGATCGCGCCCTTTCCCCTGGGTCAGCAGGATATGAGCGATCACTTTGTGATTGCGGAGCGGCTCTATGGCCGGACGGAGGAGGTGCAAACGCTGCTGGCGACCTTCGATCGGGTGAGTGAAGGCAGTACGGAACTGGTGTTGGTTACGGGGTCTTCGGGGGTGGGGAAAACGGCGGTGGTGAGCGAGGTCCACAAGCCGATCGTGCGCCAACGGGGTTACTTTATTCAGGGCAAATTCGACCAATTTCAGCATAACCTGCCCTTCCAAGGGTTTGTGCTGGCCTTTCAGGACTTAGTAGAGCAGTTACTGAGTGAAACGGCGACCCAGATTGAGAATTGGAAAACGGCGATTTTGGATGCGATCGCCCCCGATGCCCAGGTTCTGGTGGATGTGATTCCGGCGTTGGAGCAGTTAATTGGCCCCCAGCCCCCGGTAGCTCACTTGGTGGGCAGTGCGGCCCAGACCCGTCTAAATCGGCTGATGCAGCGCTTAATTGGGGTTTTTGCCACCCGTCGCCATCCCTTGGTGATGTTCCTCGATGATCTTCAGTGGGCAGATGTAGCTTCCTTGCGGCTAATGCAGGCGCTTTTGTTGGAACATCCCGGTTATTTGCTGGTTATTGGGGCCTATCGGGATAATGAGGTGCAATCGGGGCATCCTTTGAGCGTGACCCTGCGGGATTTAGCCGAGAAAGCCAAGAAGATTGAAAACCTGGCGACAGACTTCCAAATCCATCAAATTAAGCTAGCTACTTTGGGTTTACCGGCTTTAAGTCACTGGATTGCCGATACCCTGCTGCGAACGCCCGTGGAGGTTGCGCCCTTGGTAGAGTTGGTGTTTCAGAAAACCGAGGGCAATCCTTTTTTTAGCGTGCAACTGCTGCGATCGCTCCATGAGCAGGGACTGATTTACAGTGTGCAGCGGCCCCACCTTGCCCCCTCCAGCGATGGTGTGCCCATGGCTGCGCCTAGCTTGGATGGTCCTAGCCCTAGTGTGGGGTTTGGGCCAAATGCTGGCCCCCTTGCTGGTTCGGGTCTGGGATCTGCGGCTAACCCCAGCACCCACGCTCATTTTGGTGCAGAATCTGGCCCTAGCTCTAATCTGGCCCTGGACTCTCCCCAGCCCTGTTACCACTGGGCCTATGATCTGGAAGCCATCCAGCAATTGAGCGTCGATCGCAATGTGGTGGACTTTGTGGTGCAACAACTGCAACAGTTGCCCCAAACAACCCAAACGGTACTCACGTTGGCGGCCTGTATTGGCAATCAGTTTAGTTTGCGCACCCTGGCGACGGTTTACCGCCACAGCCGTAAAATTACTGCCGATCACCTGTGGCCTGCACTCCAAAAGGGCTATTTATTCCCTGAGGATGAGGTTTATAAGTTTTATCAGGTGGAAGCGGGCGATTCCGGCGATTCTGCCCTGGCTGCGGCCCAATATCCCCTTCAACAGGGGGGATACCGTTTTGCCCACGATCGCATTCAACAGGCTGCCTATACCCTGATCTCAGAGGCAGAAAAACAGGCAATTCACTGCCAAATTGGCCAAATTCTGCTTCAGGAATTGGAAGAGTGGATGGAGCGGGCTAGGGCAACCAGTCCCGCAGATTCCCACGCTCCAGCGGCAACTCCATCCCAGGCTAACCCCTCGCAGCCGCATTCCCCCAAGGCGGGGTCGGATGGGGAGGCTCTACCTGTTGGTGCCATGAGTTGGGCGAAAACCTTGGCGGAGCAGTTGGCCGATACCCTCCAACAGCGACGGCAAAGACTGGAATTAGAGGCTGAACCGTCTGAAGTGACCCAATCTGGGGATTTAAAGCCTGCTGAATCCCTAGGACTACAACCAGCGGCGGATAGCGGGGCTGGGGTAGGGGATAGAGCGGGTGCTCAGGATCAGAGCAGTGGGGCGGGGACCATGGCTGCAACGGGGGCGGCAGGGGCAGCGATCGAAGCAGAAATCCTGAATATTCCTACCAATCCGCTGCAAAATAACCCGTTCCAGGGCCATGACTGGGCCGATCGGCTCTTTGCCATTACGAACCACCTTAATTTAGGGGAATCTCTGCTGCAAGACCTGGAAACCCGATCGTAACTGGCGCAACTCAACCTGCGATCGGGTCAGCAAGCCCAAGAAGCCACTGCCTACCAAACGGCGATCACCTACTTTTTCCAGGGAATTCGCTGCTTAAATCCCCTGGTTTCCCAGGATAATCGGGCCATTACCGTTGCTGTGGAGGCGGATCCGGGTTCGATCGAGTCATCTTTTACGGTTTCGATCGCCGCCTATGTTCAGGATCTGCCCAGTTGGCACCATTCCTACACCCTGACCCTGCGGCTCTACGAAGCGGCCACGGAAGCCGCCTATCTCAGCACCAATTTTACGGCTCTGGCCCAGTTGCGGGCTGTGGTTCTGCGGCAAGCGCGAACCCTGACGGATACCGTTAAAGTGGAAGAAGTGATGATTCAGGGGCTGATTGCCCAGGATCGAATGCAGGAAGCGGTGGATCTCGCCTTTGCGCTGGTTCATAGCTTAGATCCCAGCCTTAACCTTTCACCCTCCCTCACCCCCCAA
>JBMTWK010000220.1:0-5812 GCA_049452395.1 Prochlorothrix sp.
TTCCGGCGCTTCCAGCGCTTCCGGCGTTTCCAGCCTTTCCTAGGGAGACTCTGCAACAGCATCCCAACTTCAGCGATTTAACCGACCGGGTAGGGGCAAACCCCCCGTGGTTGCCCTGGTTTTGGTTCCCAGAGGGGAGCCATGGGGGCACGACCCCGATCGAGATTCTTCCAAAGTGGGATATACCTAACCCAACCCAAGGCGATCGGTCTCTCGATCGCCTTATTTTTTGCGATCGCCCACGATCGCCCTACTCTTTCTGAAGAATCTTGTTTTTCTGAAGAGTCTTGTTTTTCTGAAGAGCCTTGGTTGGAAGGTCTCGGTAAAGTAGGCTAGATTCGGGATCAGCTTGACCTGAAGCCAGCCCTGAAGCCTACCCATTCCCAGCCTACGAGCAACCCCCATGGTGACCTCTTCCGCAACCCCCACCCTCTACGTCAACCCCCTCACCGGCCAAGACAGCGCCAGCGGCACCGCAGCCCAACCCCTCCAAACCCTCACCCAAGCCCTCAGCCGTGCCACCCCCGGCACCCTGATCCAACTGCGGGAAGGCTACTACACCGCCCGCCAAGGGGAGAAGTTTCCACTGGTGGTTCCGCCGGGGGTGACGGTGTTGGGGCGGCAGGAAGATCGGGGGGCTGCGGTGGTGATTGAGGGGGGAGACAAGGCTACATCAGACTCCTGGGGCAGTACCTTGGTGTTGACCCTGTGTTTGGGGGATGGGGCAGAATTGCGGGGCGTAACGGTGACCAACCCCCTTAAGCAGGGTACGGGGATTTGGGTGGAGGGGGGACGGGCGACGATCGCCGCCTGTCGGGTCCAAAACTGCGGACGGGAAGGGCTGCTGGTGACCCAGGGGGGCAATGTGGGGGTGTATGACAGCCACTTTTTGCAAAACCAAACCAGCGGCATTACTTTTTTGCACCAGAGCAAGGGCGAAGTCCAGAATTGCCAGTTTCAGGAGATGCGCCTAGGCTTGGCCATTGGCGGCGACAGTAGCCCCTTGGTGATCCAAAACCAAATCCAACGCAATGAGGTAGGCATTGCCCTGCTGGGGGCGGCGCGTCCGGTGCTGCGGCGCAATTGGGTGACCCAAAACCAGAGCCATGGCCTGATGGTGAAGGATACGGCCCAGCCCGATCTGGGGCATCCCCAGGATCCCGGTTTGAATATCATCCGCGAGAACCAAACCCAAAATCTGTACCAAGATCGATCGGCCCCGGCCCGCCCTCTGGTTTCCGTGGGCAACTGGCTCAACCCCACCACGGTGAACGGCCCCTTCGACTTTGCGGCGCTGCAAGTCCCCCCCCATCTCCAGCCCGGATCGGGGCAACCCTTCCCCAGCCTTGATCCCGGTCTCGATCGCCCGCCCGCCCCCAGCACTCGCACCACCGCCCGATCGGTGCCCTTTAGCGATTTGGCGGGTCATTGGTCGGCGATGTTTGTGGCTCCCTTGAGCGATCGGGGGTTTATCAGTGGTTTCCCCGATGGTAGTTTCCGGCCCGATCGCACCCTCACCCGTGCCGAATATGCGGCCCTGTTGGCCAAGGTTTTTGACCTGCCCTTGGTGCGAATGCCCCCCACCTACCAGGATCTCAGCGCTAATTTTTGGGCGAGGGAGGCGATTTTGCGGGCTAGCCGGATGGGTTTTTTGAGCGGCTTTCCCGATGGCAGCTTTCGGCCCCAGCAGTTTTTGACCCGCATCCAAACCATTGTGTCCCTGGTGGCGGGTTTGGGGTTGAAAGGGGGGCAGAATAGCGTGTTAGAGTTTTATGACGATCGGGTCCAAATTCCTAGCTACGCCGTCCCCGCTGTGACCGCTGCTACCCAACATCAGCTTGTGGTCAACTATCCCGATCGCCGCCGCCTCGAACCGCTCCGCCCTGCCACCCGTGGCGAAACCGCTGCCCTGATCTACCAAGCCCTGGTAGCCCTCGGCAAAGCGCCCGCCCTCGACTCTCCCTATCGCGTCACCGCCGCCACTAGCCTTGGCCTGCCCGACCTGCGGGGGCACTGGTCAGAATCCTTTATTCGCCCCCTGGCCAGCCGCAACCTTGTCCAAGGCTTCCCCGACGGCAGTTTCCAACCCGATCGCCCCGTCAACCGCGCCGAGTACGCCGTCCTGCTCACCCGCGCCTTCCAACCCAGTCCCCAAAAACCCGCCCCCAGCCTCACCGATGTACCGGAGGACTTTTGGGCACGGGAGGCCATCATCACTGCCATGCGGGGGGGCTTCTTGGCGGGATCCAAAACTGGACGCTTCCAGCCCCTCCAACCCGTGCTGCGCTTCCAAGTCCTGCTCTCCCTGGCCAGCGGTCTGGGCCTCAAAGCCGGACCCATCGCCCTGCTCAACCGCTTTGCCGATGCAGACCAGTTGCCCAGCTATGCCGAAAAAGCCGTTGCCGCTGCCCTCGAAGCGAGCCTGATTGTGCTCCCTGGTCTCCCCGTCCTCCCCAGCCTCCCGGACCGTTGGCACAACCTCCAGCCCAACCAACCCGCCACCCGCGCCGAGGTCATGGCGATGATTTACCAGGGGCTGGTCTACCAAGGTCGCGTGAATCCCGTGCAGTCTGCCACGATCGTCTCTCTGTCCCTTGACGACTATTAAGCAGGGGGCCGGTTCTCAGCTAAAAGCCTGAAAAATAAGCCGAATCTATTGCTTCGCTGCCTGGAGTGACGTACTGTCTAAGCTCTACGAATATCCCCTCCCTGGTATTCCCTCACCATGCGCCAAGCTGACCCCCCCTTCAGTCCTGACTGGATCGATCGCCTCAAGGCTCAGGTCAAAAACCTGGCGGAGTTACCTGCACCGATTCTAGGGGGACTTATTGCCGGGGCTGTGATGGTGCTAGAGAGCTGGGGAGCCTTGAATGGCTTGGAATGGCAGGCTTATCAGGTTCTGCATAACTTGCACTCGGAACTGGGGCTAGCCCGATCCTGGGACGATCGCCTTGCCCTCATTGCCATTGACGAAAAAAGCCTCCAAGCCTACGGCCAGTTCAACACTTGGAGCCGGAATTACTACGCGGACCTGCTCACCCAACTGGATGCCACCCCCCCCGCCGCGATCGGCTTTGACTTGATCCTGTCGGACTCCACCGCTGAAGACCAAACCTTTGCCGATGCTATCTTTCTGAACGGCAGTACTGTCTTGGCCACCGCCACCGATAACCAAGGCAATGATCTCAGCCCCACGGAACCCCTCGCCGCCAGCGCAGCGGGCATTGGTCATGTGCTCCATAGCAGCGATGGCGATGGCCTCACCCGGCGGGTTTGGCTCCATGTGCCCACCGCCGACGATCGCTTTATTCCCCACTTCAGCCTTGCCCTGGCCGAAATTTACAACTTCACCAGCGGCACCCCCGATCCCATGGCCCTCCCCCTTCCCCAGGCCGGAGGTCTGGCCCAGAACACTGCCCTGATTCACTGGCCCGCTCCCCCCAGCCAACTGCCCACCTACTCCTTTGTGGATGTGGTGGAGGGGGGGATTCCCAGTGAGACCTTTCGGGACAAGATTGTCTTGGTGGGGATCACCGCCGTTGGCTTTGACTCCCTGCGCACCCCCTTTTATCGGGAACCCCTTAGCTCTGGGGTCTACCTCTATGGGGTCACCCTTCAGAACTTTCTCCACAACTCGTTCCTCAAGCAGCCGCCCCTTTGGGGCAAGGTCGTGGGGTTGCTGCTGTTGGGCAGCGTGGGCGGGCTGGTCCTAAAGCGCGTGAGCGCCCAAGGGCAAGTTCTAATTTTGGCGATCGGCCCCCTGAGTTGGTTTGTGATTACGGCGATAGCCCTCTATTGGCACTGGTGGCTCCCCTTAGCCAGTCCCGTGACCACCCTCTTTGCCATGACCCTGGGGGTGCAACTGCGGGAGCGCCAGGAAAAGAAAATGCTGATGTATCTGTTTTCTCAGCATGTCGCCCCGGAAACCGCCAAACTGATTTGGCAACAGCGATCGGCCATCTTTCAGGGGGGTGAACTTCAGGCCCAGGAAATGGAAGCGACGGTTCTGTTTATGGACATCCGCAACTTTACTACTATCTCCGAAGGCACTCCCCCCACCCAGCTTTTGCACTGGCTCAACCGCTACCTAGAAGCCATGACCGATTGCATCATGGATCAAGGGGGCGTGGTGGACAAATATATTGGGGATGCTATTATGGCCGTGTTTGGCATTCCCATGCCCCGTACCAGTCAAACAGAAATTCAACAGGATGCTTGCAATGCGATCGAAGCCAGCTTGGCCATGTACGATCGTCTCCAGGCCCTTAACCAAGAATTTGCCGCCGAAGGTTTGCCCCTTGTGCGCTTCGGCATTGGCATTCACACGGGCCGCGTCGTGGCTGGTACCGTTGGCAGTTCGCGCCGCCTTAATTATTCAGTTCTGGGGGATACCGTCAATGTGGCCGCCCGCATTGAAGCCCTCAATAAAAATCGTAACCATTCAGGGGGTCACGGAAGAATGCGGGTTTCAGGCTCTGAAAATCCTGGATTGGTATGGTTTGAGCTGCTTCGGACTCCGATCGAAGGGCTGAAACCCTACTAACTTCGTAGACCCCTGAATAGTTACTAAAAATCAACAGCAACATAATCCCTTTGATCTGCTGATCAGTGGGCGAACCTTCGCTTATATTCGGGACTTCTACGACGCAAAACAACTGGATGCCATCAAACTCAAAGGCAAGGCCACAGCAACCTTAATTTATGCCGTTCAAGGCAAGCGCACCGCGCAAAGTTTACCGGTTGTTCAACCCCTGCCTCCCTGGCCCCAGCTTCCCCAGCCCATTTCTACTACGATCTCCCAAGCTGCTGCTCAATCCCCCTCCCCGCCCAAACCGCAGCAGCCCCCCTCCCAAAAGCTCAATTAACCGCCTTACAGTCTATGGCAGACTAACGGTGCTGTTCTGGGTTGGAAACTCCAATGGGTGCATCCCGCTTTAGAAAAATCTCGGTAGGGGTCGTGCTTCCGTGGCTCCCCCCTTGGGATCAAAACTGGTGCAACCACGGGGGGATTGTCCCTACCCAATCGGTTAACTCATCAAAGTGGGATGCTCCCAACTCCAATTCTCAATCAGGTTGAGCGCCAAAAACTTAACCCTCCCTGAAATCATGTCTACCCTAGTTTCTGTTAAGCCTCCGCAGCATCGCTTTCTTGTATTCACTTCTGCCGGAGACTATGCCCAAGTGGGCCAGTGGTGCCGAGGTCGCATCAATTTTGACCTTTGGATTACCTATTATGGCGACACAGACGGCAAATTCCAGGAGTATGCAACCTATTGGAATGCCCGCAAAGGAAGCAAGTTCCCTAACTTTTTTTATCTGCACCAAAACCACCCGGACTTGCTCGATCGCTATGAGGCTATTTGGGTTGCTGATGATGATTTGACCATTAGCGGTGACCAAATTAGTCAACTCTTTGAACTGCGAGAACAGTATAATCTCTGGATTCTCCAGCCTGCCTTTGATCCCAGGGGTAAAATTAGTTTTGATATTACCTGTGTGCAACCGCTGAATTTGCTGCGCTATACCAATTTTGTAGAAGTTACCTGTCCTCTCTTTCGCAAAGACAAATTGGATGAGTTTATGGCGGTTTATAGTCCAGAGCTAGTGGGCTATGGCATTTCAGCTTGGTTTCTGGATGTGCTGCACCATGGGGAGCCAGATGTGATTGCCATTATTGACAGCATTCCCTGTATTAATCCCTATGATGTCACCAAGGGCGGTATCCGCGAAATTGATCAGGTTCAAAGTCTAGAGCGTCTAGGGGTATCGCATTAATTTTGTATCCAATGTACTTGACAACAAGTAGACTGCA
>JBMTWK010000221.1:0-5791 GCA_049452395.1 Prochlorothrix sp.
TGTCTCTGTGATGTCTCTGTGATGTCTCTGCGGTGGGGTGCATCCCAGCTTTGGACGGGCCAGAGTCCCATCCCCCAAGGCTTGGCTGTGGGCGAGCTAGATCGGCTGTCTTTTTGCAAAAGCGAGATGCACCCTCTGCGGTGTCTCCGCTGCTGGGTACCTTCCCCTGGCCCCTGGGATCGCCGAGTTGCACTCGGCTGTAGGGTTACGGAGATTAGAGTTTGCGGAGATTAAAGTTTGCGGAGATTAAAGTTTGCAGAAAATCACCGATCGGTTATGGGCAGGCATCTCGATCGTCTGCTGATGTTGCAACCCCTGGGCTGCCGCCACCTCAATCACCGCCTCCAAATCCCGCACCCCCCAGCGGGGATCCCGCGATCGCAAGCTCTCATCAAAGGCCGCATTGCTGGGAGCCGTATGCACCCCCCCCTCCTTATAGGGGCCGTACAGATACAGCACCCCCTGGGGCGGCAACAAGCGCCCTGCCCCCGCCATCAGCCCCAAACAGGCTTCCCAAGGCGCAATGTGAATCATATTAATATTGACGATCGCCCCCAGGGGAAAGCGCTCCCGGTCCCAGGGGCTGAGGGACTCCGGCCCAGGGTTGGCCTCCGGGCTGGCCCCTAGCTCGGCCTCCAGATCCGCCTCTAGGGGCCACAACTCCCAGCAGACATCCAAATCCAAAGGCGGCAACAGATTGGGGCAGGGTTCAGCGGCCTGCCATGCCTTGATGCTGTCGCGGGCGCTGGGGTTGGGGTCTGAGGGAATCCAGGGCCGAGGCGCAAGGCGAGGGGCAAAGTGAATGCAATGCTCACCGGTTCCACTGGAGATTTCCAGCACCGCCCGATCGGGGGGCAAGATTTCCTCCAGAATCGCGAAAATGGGTTCGCGGTTGCGTTGGGTTGCCGGGGCAAATTGACGTAGGTCAGACACAGTTCAAATACTTCTACGGTACCAGCTTCCTAGGCTCCCTGGAAACGGGGATCGGTGTTGAGCCGCTGGGTGTTAAAACTCTGCGCCCACTCCAAAAAATCCGGGGGGATATCCCCCTCCTTCGTGTCCACCAACAGCGCCACATAGCCATCCCGATGCTTGACAATCACCGCCCGGTAGGGGGATCCATTCACCGTTACATGCAAAAACCCCTCTAGCCGCAGCGATGACATCAACAGCGATCGCAACCCCAACACCTGAAAAACCGTCTGGACCCACCCAATATCCTTATTTTGGTCGGTGGTGAAATACTCCTTTGGCAAACCATTCCAGTCAAAAACAGCCGCCCCCACGACTTGCTGGGCACAGGTTTCGTACAAAGCTTCAGCACTTGAATCAGACATAAGAAGCGGGGCCAAAGAAATAGAACGAGCAGCAGGGGAGCTAGGGCAGGGGGTAACCCTGGCTCTGCCAGGGTCATTATGCGGGGTCACCCACAACTCGGAGCAATCATAGGGGATACCTTCGTCTATGTCTTCCTATCCTACTGCCCCTTGTCCTGAAAACCCTGCTAATTCCTTGCGGAGGCTCACTATTCCACTACCCTATATATAGATTTCCTAACCCTTGATTCCTCCCCGGACTGCACCCCGATCGGATCCTCTATGACCAACCCCGCCTTGCCTCAGAAGTTTCGCTTTGACAAACAACTGTGGGATCGCTTCATTGCGATTGCCCAACCCTTTTTCCTGCCCCTCACCTCCGGCAGTACTTGGCTCTTTGGGGGGCTGTTGCTGGTGTTGATGGTGGCGGTGGTCTCCTTCACCTTCTGGATCACCGTGGGCCTGACCCTGTTGGGCGAGGTGCTCTTTCCGGCCTTTTTCACCAATCTGGCGGCGGGGCTGCTGGAAAATGTCCGTAACCTGCTGGGATCCCCCGTCGCTGCAATTGCCGCGATCGCCCTAGTGGGCAGTTTTGGCCTCTTTGCCCTGCTCCGCAAGCGCCTCAAAAAGCGGATCCTCCCCTGGCTGTTGTTGGGGGTGCTGCTGTTTCTGTCCTTCTCGGTTAATGGCTTAAACATTGCCATTAGCTATGTCTTTCGGTTCATTGACAACGCCCTCAATGGCAAAGATCAAGATACTTTTTATCAATTTCTGGCGGTGTACACCGTCATTATTGTGGGCGCAATCCCCATTATTATTGCCTACACCTATATCCGCCGCAAACTGGGGTTAATGTGGCGGGAGTGGTTAACCCAGGACTTCCTCGATCGCTACTTCCACGATCGGGCCTATTACAAACTCGACTCCAACACTGCCGACACCGAAATCGATAACCCCGACCAACGGATCACCGCCGATATTGAATCCTTCACCGGCACCACCCTCATTTTCATCCTCGATATCCTGGATTCCATCCTGACCCTGATCTCGTTTTCTGCGGTTCTGTATACGATTTCCAAAGCCCTAACCCTGGGTTTGGTGGCCTATGCCTTGGTGGGGACCGTGGTGGCGGTCATTGCCGGGGGCAAGCTGATTGCCATTAACTACAACCAACTGCGCCTAGAGGCCGACTTTCGCTATGGCATGGTCCATGTGCGGGACAATGCTGAGTCGATCGCCTTCTATCGCGGGGAAAATTTGGAGCGGCAACAGGTGCTCGATCGCCTCGGTCGCGCCATCCGCAACTTTAACCTCCTGATCATTTGGGAATCGATTATTTTGCTCTTCCAGCGGGGCTACAACTACTTCACCCGCATTGTTCCCTATCTGATTGTTGCGCCCCTGTACTTTAGCGATCAAATGGACTTTGGGGCGATCGGCCAAGCCTCCCTCGCCTTCTTCCAAGTTTTGGGTGCCCTCTCCATCATCACCAACCAAATCCAACAGATTTCCGCCTTTGGGGCCAGCATTAACCGGATTGGTGCCCTCAATGAGCGGCTAAAGCCCTTGGAGGGCCGGGAAGAGGGAGCTTTGGCCCGATCGGCCTCCCCCGCTGACTTGGAAACCGCCACCACCCTGCCGGGAATTATTACCCAGGTCGATTCCCAACTGCAAATCCACAACCTGACCCTGCAAACCCCCAACGCCGAGCAAACCCTGATCCAGGGGCTGTCCTTGGCGCTGCAATTCCAGGATCGGCTGTTGATCGTTGGTCCCAGCGGCTGCGGCAAAAGCTCCCTGTTGCGGGCGATCGCCGGACTTTGGACCCAGGGCCAAGGCACCATTACCCGCCCCGATCGCGGCGAAATCCTCTTTCTGCCCCAGCGGCCCTATATGCTCCTCGGCACCCTGCGGGACCAGCTTATTTACCCCAACCCCCGCAACAGTATCCCCGAAGCCAAGATCCTGGAAGCCCTAGAGCAGGTGAATTTGGGGCAATTGGTGGATCAACTGGGTGGCTTAGACATCGAGAAAGACTGGCCCACCGTTCTCTCCCTGGGGCAACAGCAACGCATCGCCTTTGCCCGGATCCTGCTGACCCAGCCCCGCTATGTCATGCTAGACGAAGCCACCAGCGCCCTAGATATTGCCAATGAGCGTAAACTGTACGAGTTATTGCAACAACGGGAGCGGGTCTACATCAGCGTTGGCCACCGGCCCAGCCTGCTGCAATACCATGAAACGGTCCTGATTCTGCGGCCCGATCGCTCCTGGCAACTGCTCAGCGCTGCCGCCTACCGCACCAACCTCGATGAAGCCGAGTTTGGCTAACCCAGGGGGCAATCAATGGGAAATCCAGTCGGTAGGTGCAAACCCCCCGTGATTGCCCCGGTTTTGGCCCCCAGAGGGTCGAAGAGGGTCGGCACAGGGGCACGACCCCTACCAGGATGGTGCCCAATCGCTTTGGTAGGGGCAATCCCCCCGTGGTTGCCCCGGTTTTGGACCGAAGCGGGTCATCACCCTTCGACTCCGCTTAGGGAACACCCTTTGACGACACCCAGGACAGGCCGGGGCGCGACTCCCATCGCAACCTTCCCATCGCAACCTTCCCATTGCAACCTCCTCCTAATTATGGAACACCCTCCCTTGCCCCCTTGACGAATTGGAATTCTCCCCATTTATTGTTAGTCAACTCTTGTTAGCCAACCTCCCCTGTGCCATCGCCCCCTTTGCCCAGCACCGTCAAGTCCTCTCCTCCCCGTCCCATGCAGTCCACCGAACCCCCCGAAGATATCCCCGTGGCCATGCGCGATGCCCCTGTTCAATCCCAGACCAAGGCGAAGTCGCCCTATCTCTTGGTGTGGATCGTTAGCGGGGCGATCGGGGCGATCGCCCTCACCGTCCTCAGCACGACCCTCTGGATCCTCAACAACCCCAAAACCAACACCGCCACCTCTGACCCCAACTCCTCAGCCCCAACGACGGCCCCTAACGGTGACCCAGCGGCGATCGCCACCGACCCCACCCTGAACCCCACCGACCCAGCTACCCCCAATAGCGACGGCAGCCTCTTGGGCCACAAACCCTACGACGAAGCCCCCCCAGAGACCCTCGTGCCGATTTTGGCCGATGGCAGCTTAAAATTGCGGGAACCCGCCGCCAAAGCCTGGTTTGCCCTCTCGGAAGAGGCCCGTAAAGCAGGCCATAGCCTTATTGTGCTGTCGGCCTTTCGATCGAAGGAAGACCAAGAGTATCTATTCTTTGAAGTGCAGCGGCAGCGGGGTCAAAATCCGAGCACGCGGTCCGAGGTTAGCGCCCCTCCCGGCTATAGCGAACACCACACCGGTTATGCCCTGGATATCGGCGACTACAGCAATCAAGAGACCTACTTAAACCAAAGCTTTGAGAATACAGCCGCCTTTCAGTGGCTCAAGGAGAATGCGGGTTTCTACGGCTTTGAAATGTCCTTCCCCCCCGATAATGCCCAGGGCATTAGCTACGAGCCGTGGCACTGGCGTTTTGTGGGCGACCAAGACAGCCTAGAAACCTTCTACCGCGATCAACCCCCGCCCGCATCCCCCTCTACCCCCTCGTCGCCGTAACCCTAGCCTACAGCTTTAACTCTAGCTGCTGGCTCATTGGGCGATCGGGCCAAGGAAGGCCATGGCCATTGCACTGGGCTTGGTGAAGCGCCTGAACGAAGCAGGCTAGGTGGTAGGCAAACTGCACCGGTACCGCATTGCCAATCTGTTGGTGCAGGTGGCGTTGGTTGTTGCCCTGGAAAACCCAGGAATCTGGAAAGGTCTGTAAGCGGGCATACTCACGGGCTGTAAAGCTACGCAGACGACTGGCCTGAATTCGCCAGAGTTTGAGGTTATGGTTGCGGTTCCGGACAAAGAGACCGTTAACGCGATCCTTGGGTTTGCGCTCAGCGCTGACATTGCCCTGTGCCCAGCCCCAAATGGTTGCCGTGTCGATCGCAGGAAAGGGCACCGCTAAGGAGCGAATGGGATGGCCATCGGAGCCAGTGCGGGAAAATCGACAGGGAACCGGCAACTCGCTGGGGTCAAAGTCTGCCCCCGTTGCTTCATGGACTCGACTCTGAAAGCCCCACTGGGGATTGTGGTTGGGGAGGTTTACAGGGGGATGGGTCAAAAAATCATGGAGATAGGTTGCGGCGGGGGTCTCGGCTGCGGGTGTTGGCCAGCAAAAACTGGTGGGAAAGGGATCAAAGCTGGCCAGAAAAATAAATCTCCGTCGGGTTTGGGGAACGCCAAAGCCAGAAACGCGAAAAATTTGATGCCTAACGTGGTAGCCCAGTTGTTGAAAGTGCCCTGCAATGACTTCGACAAAGGGTAAGCCGCTGTGGGGGTCTCGCATGGTTCGCAGGTTCAGCACATTTTCCATCAAGATGAGGCGCGGCTTAGAGCTAATTTATAAAGAGATTTTTAAGGTGGACCGAGGATCCCCAAGAA
>JBMTWK010000222.1:0-5765 GCA_049452395.1 Prochlorothrix sp.
AACAATGGCTACGCCGCATTATATCGCCTCAGTCCTACCCCTGTTGCTACCCCTGCTACGGGTTCCGATCGCATTGCCCAGGGGGCGATCGGCGCTGGGGAGTTGTGCCGATCGGGTGCCCCTGGGCTGGGGGGGAATTGGCTCGGCGCAAGCCCTAGGCGCTGAAATACTTGGCCGCAGGGTGGTAAGCCACGATCGCCGTTGTAGACTGCTCCGGTTCCAACTGATCGCTTTCGTCCATGGTTAGACCAATGCGATCGGCCTCCAGCAGTGCCAACTGGGTGTGCTGATCGAGGATATTGGGGCAAGCCGGATAGCCAAAGCTATAGCGGGAGCCTTGGTAACGCTGTTGCAGCACATCGCGGATATTGTCCGGCTCCAGGTCACCATAGCCCAATTCTCGCCGAATCCGGGCATGGGTCCACTCCGCCATGGCCTCGGCTACCTGCACCGCCATCCCATGGAAATAGAGATAATCGCTGTAGGCATCGCCCTTAAAGAGTTGGTTGGCGTAGTCCGTTGCAATTTGGCCCACGGTCACCGCTTGCATCGGAAACGCATCGATTTGGCCGGAATCCTTGGCTGCAAAGAAGTCTGCAATACACAGGCGACGGTTTTGCTTCTGGCGGGGGAAGGTAAAGCGGGCGACGACTTCGTGGCTTGGGTCTGGGCCGGAGTAAATCAGCAAATCGTTGCCCTCGGACTGGCAGGGGAAATAGCCATAGATAATCTGAGGTTGTAGCAGATTTTCGGCTAAAATCTTGGCTTTCCACTCCGCTAGGATGGGATGTACCTTTTCCTGCAAAAAGGCATCATACTCCTCACGGGACTGCTCCTTAGCCTTGCGGAACTGCCACTGACCGACAAAGAGCGCTTGGAGATCGAGATAGTCAAAGACTTCCTCCAGGGGAATGTCTTGGGGCTGGAGAATCTGGGTGCCCCAGAAGGGGGGCGTAGGACGGGGAATGTGGGGATCGACGGCTTCCGATCGCACTGTATCGACTACGGCTGGCTCAGCAGCTTCAACCCCTGCCATGGAAATTTGAGTATCGGGGTTGATTTCCAGCCCTTCTTCTGATGCTGATGCTGAGCTAACATCTGATTGCGACCCCTTAAGCGGATTTCCGGCCTCATCCAAAAAGCCTTGGACATCATCCCACTGACCGGCTGCCTTGGCGGGCATAAGCTGATCCATAAAGTGCAGATCAGCAAAGGCATCTTTGCCATAGACCACCTGCCCCCGGTAGACATTTTGGCAGTCCTGATTGACAAATTTGGGCGTAAGGGCGGCTCCCCCCAGGATTACGGGCACTGTAATGCCTTCTTCGTTAAAACGCTCCAAATTATCCTTCATAAAGGCCGTAGACTTAACCAAAAGGCCGCTCATGGCGATACAGTCTACCCGGTTTTCGCGGTAGGCTTTGATGATATTGTCTACCGACTGCTTAATGCCCAGGTTAATGACCCGATAGCCGTTGTTGGTCAGGATAATATCGACTAAATTCTTGCCAATATCGTGAACATCTCCCTTTACCGTGGCAATAAGGAAGCTACCCTTGGCGTTATCGCCTCCCTCGCTCTTTTCCATATGGGGTTCCAGGTGGGCGACTGCCGCCTTCATGGTTTCCGCCGACTGCAAAACAAAGGGTAATTGCATCTGCCCGGACCCGAACAATTCCCCGACCACCTTCATACCATCTAGTAGGAAGGTATTGATGATCTCTAGGGGTGGATAGCTTTCCATGGCTAAGTCCAGGGCATCAGTCAAACCAATGCGTTCCCCGTCGATAATGTGCTGTTTGAGGCGCTCCTCGATCGGCAGGCTGGCTAAGGAAGCCGTCGATCGGGTGTCCTTGGTGCTGACCCCCTCAAAGAGTTGGGTGAGTTTGGTTAGGGGATCGTAGACACAAATGCCGTTCTCAAATTCGCGGCGATCGTAGATTAAATCGCGGCAAACCTTTTGGTGATCTTCGCTAATCTTGGACAGGGGCAGGATTTTGGCGGCACTGACGATCGCCGAGTCTAGGCCCAACTGCATCGCGTCATGGAGAAAGACAGAGTTTAAGGTAATCCGAGCTGCCGGACTTAAGCCAAAGGAAATATTAGAAACCCCTAGGGTAATGTGAACCCCTGGCAGATTTTCCCGAATCATGCGGATGGATTCCAGGGTTTCTCGCCCGTTGACCCGGTCTTCTTCAATCCCCGTCGAGATGGGCAGGGCGAGGGGGTCATAGAATAGCTCATGGGCGGGAATGCCGTATTCCAGGGCATCGCGGTAGGCCCGTTGGGCGATTTCAAACTTTTTCTGGGCCGTGCGGGCCATGCCGTCCTCGTCGATCGTGCCCACGACAACCCCAGCCCCATAGGCTTTAGCCAATTCCAGCACCTTAAAGAAGCGTTCATCCCCATCTTCGTAGTTGGTGGAGTTAAGCAGGCATTTTCCGCCCGCTACCTTCAAACCCGCTTCCATTTTGGTCCATTCGGTGGAATCTAGCATCAGGGGCAGGGTCACATTGGTCACAACCCGCGACACTAGCTCATGCATGTCTTTTTCACCATCGCGCCCGACATAATCGACGTTAACATCGAGAATATGGGCACCTTCCTTGACTTGTTCCTTCGCGAGGGAGACTAGGCCATCCCAATCTTCGGCAACCAACATTTCTCGGCATTTCTTGGAGCCACTGGCATTGAGGCGCTCGCCAATGATTAAGAAGGAATTATCCTGCTCGTAGGGTTGGGCTGAATAAATGGAAGCAGCAGCGGGGGTATAGCTTAAGGTTGGGCGGACAGCCCCATTTTCGGCCCCAGGAACGCGAATGGGCCGTTCTTTGGGTTTTAAGTCCTGGGCAATCTCAGCGAGGGACTGAATATGGCTGGGGCGGGTGCCACAGCAACCGCCGATAATCTGCACGCCCATATCTTCCACAAAGCGCATGAGGGCCATTTTTAGCTCGATCGGCGTGAGCTTGTAGTGGGCCTGTCCCCCCACATTTTCCGGTAATCCGGCATTGGGGACGCAGGAAATCACAAAGGGCGCATTTTCGGTTAAATACTTGATGTGGTCCATCATTAGGTCTGGACCCGTGGCACAGTTCAGGCCGAGAATATTAATGGGATAGGGTTCTAAGATCGCCACAACGGCGCTAATATCTGACCCTACGAGCATGGTGCCGGTTTGTTCCATGGTGACCGAGACCATGAGGGGTAAGCGGCGCTGTTTCTGGGTGAAGGTCTCTTCGATCGCATTGAGTGCGGCCTTAATCTGCAAGACATCCTGACAGGTCTCCACCAGCAGCAAATCCACACCCCCATCCATTAAGCCTTCAATTTGGGGTAAGAGAGCCTCCCGCAGGGTGTCGTAGTCGATATGGCCCAAGGTGGGCAGTTTGGTGCCGGGACCGATGGAACCTGCGACAAAACGGGGTTTTTCGGGGGTACTGAATTCGTCGGCACAGTCCCGCGCTAACGCTGCTGCTACCCGGTTTAGCTCGTAGGCCCGATCGGCTAAATCATACTCCGCTAAAACAAAAGTACTGCCGCCAAAGGTATCCGTCTCGATGACATCCGCCCCTGCCGCCAAAAAATCGCGGTGAACCTTCTTCACGGCTTCGGGCTTGGTGATCACCAGGTATTCGTTGCAGCCTTCATAGTCAGCCCCTCCGAAGTCATCTAGGGTCAACTCCTGGGCTTGGAGGTTGGTGCCCATGGCTCCGTCAAAGACGATGACGGGACGATCGGGGCTGTAAAGGCGCTTGAGGAAGAGGCTATCCGTGAGGCTCATAGGGGTTTCAGCGAGTAACGGTAAAATAAGGGGCGAGCACTGCGGTAACCTAGGCCGTTGCGATCGGCGCAAAGTTCCAATCTGCAACCCAGGATACCCCAGCGATCGCCCCTCTAACACCGTACCAAATCTTGGGGTTTGGGGCAGAGTCTCTTGTCACGGCACAAAGTACTCGCAATTGCTGTTTAGGGGTAAAGGCGAAGAATATCGCGGCTATGCTTGCGAAAGCCAAGACGTTCATAAAGACCGCGTGCCTTGGGGTTATCCGGTCGCACCTCTAGCTCCAGCATTCGCATCCCCTGCTCCTGGCAGACCTGAATCACCCGCTGGAGGATTTGGGTTCCCAGTCCCTGACCCCGGAGTGCGGGCGGCAGATACAGTTCATCGATCAAGGCTGTGCGACCGTGTAATTCGAGGCTATAGCCAAAGGTGAGGATACAGTAGCCGATCGTGGGGGGATTTTCACCGGAAGGGTCTGATTGGGGCTGGGTTTGGGTTTGGATTTGGATTTGGGCTGGGGCCGGAGGTGTAGAGTCGGCGGGGGGCTGGGCTGGGGCCGATCGAATTACATAGGCTTGGCCATAGTCTGGATTTTCAATCAGCGCTTTCAAGGCTGCCACCACGCCCTCGTCTAAAACCAGGCTTTCGTGGGCATAAAAGTCCACCATCGCTTGATAGATCTGGGGAATATCGGCTAAGGTTGCGCGGGTGAGGTCAGGCAGCATAGGAGCAAGGTTTATGATAGGAGTGTGAGCGCGATCGGCACAAATATAACGGTAGGGGCAAACCCCCCGTGGTTGCCCCAGGTTTTATCCCAAGGAAGAGGTAGGGGCAAACCCCCCGTGGTTGCCCTGGTTTTTGCCCTAAAGAAGCCGTAGGGGCAGTCCCCCCGTGGTTGCCCCGGTTTTTGCCCCAAAGAAAAGGTAATTACAAAAAAATTAGCGCGTTTTAACTGCCGTACCCGTTGCCGTAATCAGCAGTAACACCCCTTTTTCGTCCACATTAATCGTGCCCGTATCCAAGGCAATCCCCACGATCGCATTGGCTCCCAGGCGAATGGCCCGCTTTTCTAGCTCTTTTATGGCTTCCTGCTGCCCTTTTTCAAACACTTGCTCGTAACTGCCCGTCCGTCCGCCAATAACATCCCGAATCCCTGCAAAAAAGTCTCGCAGTGCATTGGTCCCATAAACCACTTCAGCCGTCACAATCCCTAGGTAGGACTGAATGGCATGGCCTTCGATCGTGGGTGTTGTTGTAATGATCATTGAGGGAGTCCTCAGAGGTTTCCTCTAAACAATAACAAAACTAGGGGCGAAGCATTGGGGCAAAATTCCCGTACCGTAACCGGTAGGGTATGTTAGGCAAAGCCGTCGTAACGCACCACCCTAATTAGGGATCAAGCACCGCAAGAATAGCCTTGGGGTCGAGTTTGTCCTTAAACCAGACGATCGGTACGGGAACCTCGGCGGTGTTCACCCCGGCCTTTTCCAAATTGAGGCGTTCTGAAATGGCCAAAATCAAATCGCGCCGATCGGCCTTGCGTACCTGGGCAAACTTTTTGCGGAGATACTCCGATCGCCAATAGCCAACAATTTCCAGCAAATATACCCGTCCATCGGGGTGCACCAGCCGAAAGTCCGGAATCATGACACTGCCGGGAATCGGGACTAAATCCACTTCTCGCTCCAGTTTCCACTCGGTTTTCGTTTTCTGCCAACGGTTGACAAAGGATTCCTCCAGCATACTGTCATAGGTCTTGCCCGGTGGGTAGTGGCTGACTAAATTACACTCGGAATTTAAGCTGTACTGTCCCGTTTTGACTTGGCCGCTGTAGGGATCTTTGCGCTGGAGGAATCCTTTGTCAACCGTTGGCAAAAAACGAAAACTGAGTGGAAACTGGAGCGAGAAGTAGATTTAGTCCCGATTCCCGGTAGTGTCATGATTCCAGACTTTCGGCTGGTGCACCCCGATGGACGGGTAT
>JBMTWK010000223.1:0-5755 GCA_049452395.1 Prochlorothrix sp.
CCCATTCTCTATGTGGTGGTGAAGCAGTTGCATCGGGCTACTGCCCGCCCTTAGGAAAAAAGTCTGGATGCAGATCGAAGCGTGTCAGGCTCCTAGCCGGTCGCTTTGGGTCTAGAGCTTGGATAGAACCGCTTCAGCAGCCCTTGTAAACCGGCAATCCCCACCCTGTTAGCGACGACCCGTCAGCCAGTAAGTCATCATCCAGCCCTTCCCCTTGACCCGCACCCGACCTCGACGCTGGAAGCGGTACTTCTCCTTCAAATAGTGGTAAGTTGCCTCTGAGACCTGAATTCGGCCCGGTTTGCCCGAAGACTCCATCCGCGAAGCCACATTCACCGTATCCCCCCATAAATCATAGATAAACTTGCGAATCCCAATCACACCCGCCACCGCTGCCCCGGTGTTGATGCCCATGCGCAACTTGAGCCGATCGCCCTGGGGCGTGGGATGGTAGGTCATGGCCTCCGCCATAGCCAGGGCCATTTCCGCAATCACTTCAGCATGGTCAGGCCGGTACAGGGGCAATCCTGCCGCCACCATATACTCATCCCCCACCGTTTTGATTTTTTCCAACCCAAAGGACTCCGCTAGGGTATCAAAGTCCGAGAAAACTTGATTCAACCAGTGAACCAAATCTTCAGGGCTGACCGATGAGGAAAAAGAGGTAAAACCAACGATATCGGCGAAAAGCAGCGTTACCTCAGCATAGGACTCGGCGATCGCCCGCTGTTCCCGCTTCAGTTGGGTGGCGATCGGTTGGGGCAAAATATTCAGCAGCAGCCGATCGGACTGCAACTGTTCCCGCCGCAGGGCTTCCTCCGCCACCTCCCGCGCCTCCGTCATCGCCAACACATCCCCCATCAACTGCAACATCTGAATATCCTTTCCCCGCCAGCCCTGTCGCCCCTGGTTGCGGCTAGCCCCCAAAAATCCAACCAAATGGTCCATATACACCAGGGGAACTAGGGTAAAGGAACGCAATTGTAGCGTTTTCAGCAATTTGCGCTCCGATTCCTGCTCCGGTCCCAACTCTTCCCAGAGCCACTCCTTCGGGGTCTGATCCTGACAGCTTTGCCAGAGCCAAGTCTTTAATTCTGCTGAAAGGCCGGGTAGAAGGTCGCTAATGGGCTGAATAAAGTTGGGGGTTGCCCACTCTTCACGGATTACAAAGGATTTCGGCTCCGGGGAAGGAGACAGGAGGGGAGAAGTGGCGATCGTGGCTGGAGTCAAGGCCATCGCGACCTGAAGCGATCGTTCAGGGAGGGGCAAATTTGCGGGTCCCTGGGTTGTGGCCATGACCGCCGAAAGAGTTGGCGGCGTTGCGGACAAATGGGGCAATTGCAGGGTTGCGGGCGTGAGGCTAGGGGGATCCACCACCGCCAAAAAGCAGCGATCGCTGTAGGTTAACTGTCCCAACTGAGACAGCAATTGCGGCAGCACCCGCTTCAGGGACTGGGTTTGGTCCAGCAATTGGCGCGAAACCTCCAACAGCAGCCGATCGCAGCGGCGGTTATAGTCCCGACTCGCCTCCAGCTTGCGCCGCTCCGTCACATCTTGCCCCATCCACAACACACGGGGCTGGCCCTGAAGCTCAATCATTTCCGCCGAAAATTCCGCCAGAAGCTGCTTCCCTGCCTTCGTCACTAGCGCAACCTGCTCCTGACGCAGGGTTCCTTGGGTTCGGAGGCGTTCAATAATTTGGTGGCGATCGTCCAGGTTAACCCACAGCCCCACCGCTAAACTGGAGGATGCCCGCAACTCCCCCACACCATAGCCCAAGGAATTAGCAAAACTCGTGTTAACCTCAACAAATTCGCCCGTATCCACCGTACTAATGGCCATGGGCACCGGAGCCTTCCAAAATGCCGTCGCAAACTTCTCCTCAGACTGTTGCAGCTCCGCAGTGCGCTGTTGAACCCGTTCCTCCAGTTGGGCATTGCTTTGGATTAAGTCCGCATTGGTCTGTTCTAGGGCCGCATTGGTGGTTTCCAGGACTTGGAAGGTGTGCTGCAAGGTTTCGGCCATGTGGTTAAAGGAACGGGTCAAAGTGCCCAATTCCTGGCTCCCGCCCAGGGGAACGAGGGCTTCCAGACGACCCTGGGCCAGTTGACGGCTGGCCTCGCTGAGCTGCTGGACAGGACGGGACAGCCACCGGGCCAGGATAACGCCCACCCCAACGATCCCCCCTGTTGCTAACAGGCTCAGCACCACCGTCGATCGCACATTGCGGTAAATATGCCCCATAAAATCCGCTTCCGGCACCACCACCACCACCAGCCAATCCACTCCGGGCACCGTTGTGAGGGGCGTAATCTGCAAAAACTGCCGATCGCCGTCAATCACAACATCATACTGGGCACTAGACCGGACTTGCTGCCAACTGCCAAAGCGATCGTGTAAATATTGGGTTGACTGGCGAATCAGGGCTGTTTGGCTATCCTGGGCGGCGATGCGTTGGGGATTTTGGCCCTCGGCATGGTTCTGGAACAGGGGATCCTGGGCCGAAGTGGCAATGAGATAGCCCTCGCGATCGAGAATATAGACTTCTCCGGTTTTGCCAATCTCTAGGGTTTCTAAAAAGCGGCTGATATCCAATAAAGTCAGCGATACACCCAGAACTCCCCGGAATTCGCCCCCTGGGTCGTAGGCTCGTTGGGCCGCATCGATCGACAACTGATTATGGGATCCTACCCAGGGATACACCGGACTCCACGTCGGGGCAGCAGCGGCGATCGCGGCTTGATACCAAGGCCGATCGCGGACATCCACCTTGGGTGAAATCGCCGGAGGGCCAACAATCCGCCCCGCTTCATTGGTGGGATACTCATACAACTGCCCTTGGGTCGTTTCATCAGAAACCCCCACCACCAGCTCACCCGTTGGCTTGCGCTCCACTCCCACAATGTCTCCGTCCGGTGCCCCCAAATAGATATAGCTAACACCGGTAAATTGGCGACTTTGGTGCCAAAAATAGGTCTGAAGCGCTTCAAAGGAGTCTGTATCCACATGCCCCAGCCGAATCGCATCGGCATTGACCTGGTTAATGACTTGGGGCAGGGTTAAGTAACTTTCAAGGCGCTGGAGGGTATGTTGAGTCACCTCATTGCGCAACTGGCGGGTAATGTCAGCAACGGCCCGCTGACCGGTGCGAAAGGAGAGGTAGCCCACGATCGCTTCCACTGCGAGAATCTGGACCACAAAGGGAATGATCAAAACGGTGCGCAGGGGCAACCGACCCGTCAAACGGTGGAGGGGGAGCAATCGGGGAATCACTGGCGTGGGGGGCGATCGGGTAGATGGGGCGATAGCCAAGGGGTGCGGGTCAGCCCGGAGGGACAACCGGCAGATGAGGGGTCAGACCCTCGACAAGGGCAACCTCTGGAGGCAGTATAGCGGATCCCCCGATCGGTTAGAACGTTAAACCGGGCCAAGTCTCGATCGGATCCGTAGACTGAACCCGGTGCATTCCCGCCGCCGCAAAGCGGGCATAGGACGCATCCGCCTGTTCCGTAAAGTCCACCACCCCCGGCACCACCACTGGCGACGTGCAGTCTTCCAACAAATAGATTTTTTGGGCCAAAGCCGGATTAATCCCTTGAATTTCCGTTAGCAAATCCTCGATCGTCCAAGCCACACAATGACTCTTCGCTTGCCCCGCAATAATCACCGCATCCAAGCCTAAAAGATGCTGAATCAAAGCACTGTTTTGGCGATCGATCTCGCCCCCATCCGCTCCCGTTAACACTTCCGGACAAAGCACCGAATAATTTTCCGTAAAGGGGTTACTGCCCTTCAGTTCAAACCGCGTTTGGCTATTGCGGGCGATTCCATGGAAAAAACACGCCTCTTCCACCGCAGAAACCAAAGCATGGCCAATTCCGCCCAACATCGAATGATAGGGCCAAATCGTAAGGGGATACTTACCGGCCTCCGTCAGGGTTTTAGCATAGTGCAGCCCATGGGCTTGCAGCACTGTCCCATTGCCCTGGGTCAGACTCGCCGCCAAAGCCGGATTGACCCGCCACGCCCCCGCCTCCACCGCAGCATAGTCAATCATTGTCATCGGATCGGGATGATTACCCTGGCGATCGACCCAAAACACGGGATGAAAAATCTGCATCGCTGTATGGGTGTCTAGGGTGGGGATAATTTCAGTTAAAATCCCCAAATTGCGGTAAATAAACGCACAAAGCCGCTGATTATCCTCCACGGCCCCCTGACCCGCTCGCCCCCCCCCAAACAACTCAAAGTCGGGGATACAAAAAGTATTTTGGGCATCAATAATCAGCAAGCCGAGGCGTTGAGTATCCTGGGCTAC
The DNA here is from genome assembly GCA_049452395.1 of Prochlorothrix sp. Lineage (GTDB taxonomy): Bacteria > Cyanobacteriota > Cyanobacteriia > Prochlorotrichales > Prochlorotrichaceae > Prochlorothrix. Next base: position 4,319 of record JBMTWK010000223.1, read on the forward strand.
GGGCTGTAAATCATGGATTTTTGCCCAAGCAGCAGCGTCCGTCGCCCGTTGCTGGTAGGGGACGCGCCAAACTTCGCCAACGCGGCTGGGATCAAAGTGAGGGGGCAGGGGAGTTGTCATAACGGGGGGTGTGGTGGTCACTCAGTTGGTCACTCATGTTGGTCACTCAGTTGGTCACTCATAATGATGCTGTGAGATACCCTAGCGCTAGGGTAGCGCATTCACCCCTAGCGCGTGGATTTTGTACAAAAAACCTTACACCCCGTCATGGAAGCCAAGGCACAGTTTTCACACCCACATTAGGATTGGGTCAGAAAACCTGACCCCTACAGTCCTAAATATCCAGTAGGGGCGCGGTTTTCGCGCCCAATATAAGACTTTCGCGCCCAATATAGGACTTTCGCGCCCAATGTAGGACTTTCGCTAAACTAACTCAATTTGGGAATCCTTCCCCAGCAGAAACCGTAACGCCTTCGGTCGCTGGAGGGCTGGCGTGAGCCGCGATTTCGCCCCAATCACGCTATCGACAATGCGCTGGTGAATACCCACAATACTGGCCTCCTCCAAAATCACACTGTGCTCAATATCTGCCTCCTTCAGGACTACACCCTCAGCAATGCTCGTATAGGGTCCAATAAAGCAGTTTTCTAGCTGACAGTGGGCACCAATGCTCACAGGGCCACGAATCACCGTATTGATAATGCGGCTATTGGGGCCAATCTCGACCCGCCCGTTAATTTGGCTTTTGTCATCAATCTGGACCGTCGATCGCTTCTCTCCCCACTCGCTTGGATCGAGATAAGTATCCAAAATCAGACGATTAGCCTCCAATAGATCATCTTTTTTACCCGTATCTAGCCACCAACCTTGCAGTTCCTGGGCCTTAACAGCTTTCTCCTCATTAATCAACTGCTGAATTGCATCGGTGATTTCCAGTTCACCCCGCGCAGAGGGTTGGATACGATCGATCGCCCCATGGATCGTCGGTGCAAAAAAGTAGAGTCCCACTAAGGCCAAATTCGACGGAGGATACTGGGGTTTTTCCACCAAGCGCAGGACATGACCCCGGCGATCGACCTCAGCCACCCCAAAAGCTCGCGGATCCGACACCTGACGCAGCAAAATTAACGCATCCAAATTGGCTTGAGTGAAGTTTTGCAGCAGTGAAGTTAGGGAATCCTGAATGAGGTTATCCCCCAGATACATGACAAAGGGGGAATCCTGCAAAAAATCGCGGGCAATCTTCACAGCATGGGCCAATCCATCGGGACTGGCCTGGGTAATGTAGGTGAGCTTGGCCCCAAAGCGATCGCCCGGTCCCGTTTTTTCCTGCACCTCCGCCCCGGTTTCTGGGCTAACAATGAGGGCAATTTCGGTAATCCCAGCAGCGACTAGGCTTTCAATGCCATACCAGAGAATCGGTTTATTGGCCACGGG
>JBMTWK010000224.1:0-5750 GCA_049452395.1 Prochlorothrix sp.
TACCATGACTTCATCCCCCTTTTCCCCCCCTCCCGCCCTGACCCCGATTATTTTGGCAGGCGGCAAAGGTGAACGCTTTTGGCCGGTGAGTCGTCGCCAAACGCCGAAACAGTTCCTCAGTTTGGATGGCAGTGGCCAGAGCTTGCTTCAGGCAACGGCGGAGCGGCTGCTAGAGATTGCGGGGGGGTGGGACAACCTGTGGGTGGTGACGGCTGCCCACCTGGAGGCGGGGGTCAAGGCCCAACTGCCCCAGCTTCCGGCGGCGAATTTATTGGTGGAACCGGAGGGGCGGGATACGGCTCCGGCGGTGGCCTGGGCGACCTTAGAGGTGGCAAAACGGCACGGGGAGCGGGCGATCGTCGGCTTTTTCCCCGCCGATCATTGGATTGATAACCCCGCAGTTTTTGAGCAAACCCTCAGGGCAGCGGCCCAATTGGCCAGCCAAAAGGGGGCGATCGCCACCCTAGGGATCCAGCCCACCTACGCAGCCACGGGCTACGGCTACATTGAACAGGGGGAGAACCTGGGGGAATTTGACGGGATTCCGGCCTATCGGGTCCAACGCTTCACGGAAAAGCCCGATTTGGCCACGGCAGAAACCTTTGTGGCCAGTGGGCGCTTTAGCTGGAATGGGGGCATTTTTATTTTTGAGGCGGGAACGGCCCTGGGGGAACTGCGCCAACATGTGCCGGACTTGGTAGCCGCCCTAGAGAGCCAGGGGGTTGCGGCCTATCCCAGCTTGGAAAAAATCAGCATTGACTATGCCTTGATGGAAAAAACCCAGCGGGCCTGTGTGGTGCCGGTGCAGTTTGGTTGGGATGACCTGGGGGACTGGAACGCGGTGGAGCGGTTGTTGCGGCAGCCCGATCGGCCCAACGTCGATCTAGGGGATCATGTGGCCCTCGACAGTCAAGGGTGCATTGTCTATAGCAGCAATGCCGATGAAGTGATCCTGACCATTGGGTTAGAAGATTTAGTGGTGGTCCGGGATGGCAATGCTACCCTCATTGTACCGAAGCATCGATCCCAAGACATTAAGCAGGGCTTAAAGCAGTTACAGGCCGATCCACGCTATCATCGCTTCCTCTAGGCGTACTCCCTCAATCCCACTTTGGCGAGTACACCGATCGGGTAGGGGCAATCCCCCCGTGGTTGCCCCGGTTTTGGTTGCCCCGGTTTTGGATCGAAGAGGGGAGCCACAGGGGCACACCCCCAACCAAGATTTTTCCAAAGTGGAATGCTCCCCTCCCCAAGCCTGATTCCCCGTGCTGATTCCCTCCCCTATCCCGCTCCTAATTCCCAGTCCCGCTCCCGCCCCCTAGCCCCTCATCCCCTTACCATGTCCTCTTCCCTCTGGCCCTATGTGACCCCTGGCATTGCTGATGAGTTATTTGAGCGGCTGCCCGGTATCCCCATGAGTAAGCGGGAGGTGCGGGTGTTGATGTTGTCCCAACTGCGGCTTCGGTTGGATTCGGTGCTGTGGGACATTGGGGCGGGGACGGGGACCATTCCGGTGGAGGTGGGGCTGCGTTGTCCCCAGGGGCGGGTGGTGGCGGTGGAGCGGGATGATGAAGTGGCCAAGTTAATCCGCCGCAACTGCGATCGCTTTGGGGTCAAAAATGTCACGGTGATTGAGGGCAATGCCCCGGAATGTTTGGCTGAAATGGGGGAAGCGCCAACCCATATTATTGTGGAGGGGGGCCGATCGCTCCAGGTGATCCTCCAATCAGCATGGCAGTACCTCAAGCTAGAGGGACATATCATGGCCATCAGCAACAATTTGGAAGGGTTATACAGTATTTCCGAAAGTTTTGCCGAGCTACAAGTCCGCAATGTTGAAGTGGTGCAAGCAGCGGTGAACCGTCTGGAGAAACGGGGCCATCGCCAGGTTTTTGCCGCGTTGGATCCCACCTTTATCCTTAGCGGTGAAAAGCTCGATTAATCCCATGCAGGGTGACCTGCGGGATCTTATGATTTCAAAGGGATATCTTCCCCGTCCCCCGATCGTCGTCCCCTTACCCCCTCACCTATGCCTTGGACTCGGATTATTAGTACCATCGTCGCGATTTTTATTGCCCTAGGAGCGGTGGTACTGGGGGGCTGGTACTTCACGTTATTTTTCGGAATTTTGGTGTATCTGGGCCTGATGGAGTATTTCCAAATGGCGCGGGCCAAGTCCATTGCTCCAGCGGCCAAAACCACCTTGGTAACCAGTCAGTTCATTTTGGTGATCTGCACGATCGCCCCCACCTTGGCCGATGCCGTGGTCCCCGTGGCGGGCACCATTATTTGTACCTACTTGCTGCTCCAACCCAAGGCTGCCTCGATCGCCGATCTCGCAACTTCTATCCTGGGCCTCTTCTACGGGGGCCACTTACCCAGCTACTGGGTCCGTTTACGGGGCTTGGGTGGCCCTGAGGGCAGTAATTTGCCGTTGGATGGGTTTTGGCCCTTTCCCTGGCAGGGCTTTGACCACTTACCGGAGGGGTTGGGCCTGACGCTGCTGGCCTTTTGCTGTATCTGGGCCACGGACATCGGGGCGTATATTATGGGTCGCCTCTTCGGTCGCACCCGCTTAACGGATATTAGCCCTAAAAAAACAGTGGAAGGGGCAGTCTACGGGGTCTTAGCCAGCATTTTAGTGGGAGTTTGGGGAGCGGTGACCCTCAATTGGCCCTGGGCGGTGTTTACGGGGTTGGCCCTAGGGGTGATGATCGGCATTGCGGGGTTAATTGGGGATCTTACGGAGTCGATGATGAAGCGGGATGCAGGGGTGAAGGACTCCGGCGATTTGATTCCTGGCCATGGCGGCATCCTCGATCGGGCTGATAGCTATGTTTTTACCGCTCCCCTGGTTTATTACTTTGTAACGCTGTTGCTTCCGGCGATCGATCGCCTAGGGTAAACGACCCCACGCTTCTGGAATTTATTCGGATCCATCGGATCCACTCGGCTTTAATCTATTCGGCTCTAACTAAAGGCAAGCCTGGGGTTGTGCGGCTGTTAGGGTAGGCTGTGGGCAAAAACTGTAACAAACAGGCTGTAATAGGCAGACCGTAGCAAACAGGCTGTAGCAGACAGGCTGTAACAACAGACTAGAACGGGCTGGCGTGGCGCTTTGCCCAAGCGGGACGGGGGTGGCATCCGGGAGCGCGGTGCAGTCAGGCGCTGTAGAAGAGTTTTGGAGAAAAGGTTTGTGGCAGAACGACCAAGGAAGACTGGGGCTGAAAAAAAGACAAAACTGGAGAATGGCTAGGGGATCGATCGGGAATTAAAGTGTGAGGAGTGGGGGAACAGCAAACGGGGCGTTAAACCTACAGAAAAATGAGGTGCTCAGCCAGTTGGGGAGACAAATGGGGGGAGCAGCGGGCGATCGGCCTAGTCAACGCGCTCCAATTGCCACAAAATTTGGTTGCCCTCACGTCGAACCCTGGACACCACCCAGTTGCGCCACACCCAATGGTCCCCCCGACTGGTGACCGCACTGGCGTTCACATCCATCAGGTCCGCCAACTCAGAACTACTGATCAGATAGCCCTTATTGGCGATTTCGTCGGCCATGTGGAGGGTATCGACAAGGTTGCGAATTTGGGTGACACGGATTTCGCGGGAGGGGCCGTGGCCGTTCTCTAGGTCCGCTAGCATTACATCTGTCGTCATGAGTCAAAACCCTTCAAGCAGCAAGATCAATCTCATTATTGTATCTTTTTGTAAAATTTGCCGCAGTAATTAATCGGGCTAGGTAAACATTTCGCGACAATTTTGCACCGTGATCTAGCCCCGCCGCCATGCCCTTGGACCCCAGGATCCCTGGGTTTAGGGTCCACGTCGATCGGCACAGGGGCGGAACCCCTCCAAGCTGCTGGATACTGATTGACAATAAAAAGCGAGATTTTAGGGGGCGGGGGACCGGGATTCAGCGCTCCCTTGGGGAGGCTTGTAATAGCTAGCCATAAGGGCGATCGACAGCCACCAAAGGGTGCTGATTTGGGGCCGATACCACACGGTATCCACCAAACCATGGCCCAACATGCCCACACTGGTGGCGATCGCCGCAAGGAGCCAATAGCCCTGGCGATCGTTCGCCTGCCGCAACCGTTGGATCGCTATCCAGCTCTGGGTCCAGGCCGTCGTCACCATCCACAAAAACGCCGTCAGCCCCACAAAACCCGTCTCAACCGCCAACTCCAGCAGGACTGAGTAGGCACTCAGGGCCGTATAGCGGGGCCGCTGGTAGAGGGGATAAATCTTGTTAAAGGCATCATTGCCGGGACCAATGCCCAAAACGGGGTGATCGCGGATCATTTCCACCACCGCAGCCCAGACATTAATCCGGAAGTTGTTGCTACTGTCTGCCCGACCGGCAAAGATACTGGCCACCCGCAGCCGCAGCGGCTCCACCGTGAGGATCAGCACCAGCCCCAGACCCACCAAGGCCCCTAGGGCGATCGGAATAGCCCAAGTTTGCCAAAAAGCGGGCCAACGGCGGCTCCACCAATACACCAGCAGTAAACTCAGCACTAACCCACCCATCACCAAGCCAATCCAAGCGCCTCGGCTCAGGGTTAGGGCAATGCATTGCAGGTTCATCACCGTCATAAACACAGCCAAGGCTTTGCAGCCCCAACCCTCCCAAGCAAAAATGGCCACGCCGCCTAGAAAGACTGCTGGGATCAAGTAGCCGCCCAAGAGGTTGGGGTTGCCAAGGTAGCTGTAGACGCGGGTGGTGTCGGCGAGGGGGGAGGTTGGATCGACCCAGGTGGCGAGGGCTGTGGCTCCTAGGAACCATTGGCGAATGCCGTAGGCGCTAACGATGAGGGCGGTGAGCAGGTAAACGGCGATGAGGATTTGGCGCAGCCGGTCCGATCGCAGCACCCGCGCCATTAAGCCAAAAAAGATTAAATAGAGGGTGAGCTTGGTCCAGCCTTCGATCGCCGCCGATCGCACGGGGGAAAATTGGGTCGCGATCGTGGCAATGCCCCAATACAGCGTCACCAGCAAATGGATGGGGGTCAGTCCTTGGCCCGGAGCTTCCGTCAGGCCCAGCATCACCCAAAAGGCCGCGATCGCCAGCAGAAAAATCCCAATCAGACTATTGGGGACAAAGGGGGTAAAGGCAAAAACCAGAGAAATAAAGACTAAACCCAAGGGATCGGACCATTGCAGCAGCCAACTCCCCGATCGCCAGGGTTCCAGCCCGCCCACGACCCGGTACAGAAAACTACGCCTTGCCCAATCGCTCAGCACAACCTGGGAAAAGGTCAAGGACTGCCACACGTTTTCCATAAGTCATTGTCCATCAGTAAATTGGGCGCGGTAAGTTGGGCGCTGCAAGTTGGGCGCAGTTGGGGTTAATCAAATCTTGGGAAACTCGCACTGAGTCGCTCAGTAGGTCAGAAAAGGTAAACGTAACTTGTAGGGTGTGTTAGGCAGAGCCGTAACGCACCGCAGAGTCTGGCTCTGATGCGTTACGCTGTCGCTTTTCTTGAATGCCGTCAGGCTATACGCAGCCTACGGCAACTTACTGTGACCTACTTAACGTGAGTTCGACGGCCCCTCACCCCCCAGCCCCCTCTCCCAGCACGGGCGAGGGGGAGAAACGACAGAATCAGGATTGTAGCCCCTCTCCCTTGGGGAGAGGGGTTGGGGTGAGGGGCAACGGAGCATCTGCCGAACTCACGTTAACCCCTAGCAATTAACCAATCTGGTAGGGGCAAACCCCCCGTGGTTGCCCTGGTTTTGGGCCGAAG
>JBMTWK010000225.1:0-5730 GCA_049452395.1 Prochlorothrix sp.
ATTTTCGAGAATCAACGTTTCTTTTTGGCCCTAAAGTAGTACCTTTGAATTAAGGCAGGACGACTAAGCCATTAAAAAAGGGATAGCATTGCGCTATCCCTAGAAATTTTTGTAATGCGGATGGCGAGACTTGAACTCGCAAGGCATAAGCCACACGCCCCTCAAACGTGCGTGTCTACCAGTTCCACCACATCCGCAGATTATGGGTTAATCCGGGGGGGATTTGCTGTGAACACCCTTGCGCTAGACTTTCGGTAGGCTATAGCCGCTGCGCCTTCGCAACTCTGCTTTAGCAGCCTAAACATCCCGCGACTTCGGGTCACCGCTTTGCTAGTATAGCGAACCTTGGCCCGTTTCGGATCACTTGCCTCAAAAAAATTTTTTCTATCTTTGATTCATCTGTTATCTATGGCTACTGCTCCTCTGGCTACGGTTCCTGGGGCCACAGCGCCTGGGCTAGGGACCGCTGGGGTAACGACCCCGCCAGCGCCCGCTTCTGCGCTCACTGCTACCGGGGGGACCGCTCACCCCAGCCCGATCGCCCACCTGGGAGATCCCATCCTGCGCCAAACCGTCCCCCCCCTGGCGGATCCCCAAGCCCCAGCCGTGCAGGCGTTAATTGCCGATCTGTTGGCTCACCTGGGTCGTGGGGTGGGCATTGCTGCGCCCCAAATCCGCCAATCCCTGCCCGTCGTCATCGTGGCTTCTCACCCCAACGATCGCTATCCCTACGCGCCCCAAATGGATCCCCTCCCCCTCATTAACCCGCGCATCGTCGATCGCAGCGATCGGCAAGTTAGGGACTGGGAAGGGTGCCTGAGCGTGCCCGGTTTGCGGGGGTTGGTCAGCCGTGCCCAATGGGTAGAGGTGGAGTATTGGGATCCCCAGGGGCAACGCCAGCAGCAGCGCTTTACGGATTTTGTCGCCCGCATTGTCCAGCATGAGTTGGACCATTTGGCGGGGGTTGTTTTTGTCGATCGGGTGGCCGCTGGCACGGACTTTATGACCGAAGCCGAATGGCGCGTTCGGATTTTGGGCCAGGATCCACCCTCAGCCTCCTAGGGCTAGGACGGCGGAATAAATAGCACCGGATGCCAACTGCGGCGCATCACTTCATTGCTAAAACTGGGCACAGACCAATCTAAGAGGGCGTTGGCTTTGCGGGACGAAACGGCGATCGCGCTCACATCCCGATCCATCGCCGTATCCAGTAATTGATTAAGGGGTTCGCCCCGCCGGATTTCTGTGGTGACCGTTAGCCCAACGGCCTCTAGGGTCTGTTGGGCCTCTGCTAATTTTGCCTCGATCGCCTCCGGTTGTTCGGGGTGGGGCACCCGCCGCAGGGCATCATCGATGATCCACAGGAGGTGGCAGTGTTGGAGAGAGCCGGGGGGCGGTGGGGCGGTGCTGGTTTGGGCGTGGCTCACCTGTTCGGCGATCCGTTGCACCAAATATTGGGCCGCCGGACTGCCGTCGAAGGGAATCAGCAGATCTCGAAAGAGGTGCTGACAGCGCAGGGCTAACTCTGCGGTGGTATAGGTGGCGGTAAGCTGGGGCCGGAGGGTGAGCAAGGGGCGGTGAGTCCGCTTGGCGAGGTTGGCGGTGGTGCTGCCAAAGAGTTTCTCGGTGAAAAAGTTGCGGGTGGTCGCGCCGAGAATGAGGAGATCGGCGTTGAAGCGATCGGCCACTTGCACAATATTGTCGGCTGGGGATCCCGATCGAACCTCCCACTCAACCCCTAGGGCTGAGGTTGGCGCAATGGCCGATCGCAGGCGTGCCTCGGCTTGGTCAATCATCGGTTGATTGGCCCTGGGGACTCCCCCCTCTTCCCACAGGGGGACGCAGTGCAGGAACATCAACTGCTGGATACCCGATGCTGCGAGTTCTGGGAGGAACTGAAGCAGCCTTTGCACTCCATCGTAGAAATCGGTGCAAACTAGGACGCGCTGGAACATAGAATGCTGTCTCAAGACTGTAGGCGACCAAAGTCGGTCTAACTCTGGCTTTTTCAACTATAGCCGTTGGAGGGGGCAGTTTTTGTATTTTGTCGGGAGCTTAAGGGCAAGATGAGCGGATTGCCTGACCTTGGACAGCCGCGCTGAGCCGCTGCCCCCTGGGAGGGCCGATTTGCAATCGGCCTCTTAGTCGCTGCTGGGCCGATCGTCTTGGACACTGGCCGCAAGGGCTTTTTTGGCAATTTTGGTGACATAAAGCGTCACCGCCACCGTTGCCCCCAAGCCCACCCCAAACAAAATCTGCTCTCCGGTGGTTTTTTCCCCGGTGCCCGTCAGTAAGCTCGCCAAACTGCCCGCCGCATCCCCTAAATACACATACATCACCGTGCCGGGAATTATGCCCACGGACCCCAGCACATAGTCCCGCAGGGAAACTCCTGTCAGGCCATAGGCGTAGTTCAGCACGTTAAAGGGAAACAGGGGTGAGAGGCGTGTCAGCATGACAATTTTGAAACCTTCGCGGCTCACAGCCCGATCGATCGCCCTAAAATTGCCATCCCCCGCAATTTTTGACTCAACCCAGCTCCGGGCAAGATAGCGCCCCACCAAAAAAGCCGCCGTTGCCCCCAGGGTCGCCCCCATAAAGGCATAGAGGGATCCGGCCCCAACCCCAAAGACTACGCCCCCCCCTAGGGTGAGGATCGAACCGGGCAAAAAGGCGATCGCGGCCAGCATATACAGCACAATAAAGGCGATCGGCCCCAGCGGTCCCAAGTTTTGGATCGCATCCAGGGCCGCCAACAGTGTCTGCTGAATGGACTGCAAAGCTCCGCCCTCTGCCGCCGTTGCCGTGGCATCCTGGGCTAAGGCGGCCCACTGACCCCAGCCCATGCTCAAAATCAGGCTTGCCACTGGGATCGCCACCAGCCTGAAACAAAATCTAGGGTTAAACCGGTAAGATGGAGGTAAATCAAGCATTATTAGGGAAGAAAGGTCGATAACTGGAATTTACGGGTTACACGGACACCTTAAGAGGATGTTGGGAAACTCGCGCTGAGTTGCGCAGACTTCCGAAACTGTGGCACTACACCGTGACCCTCAACGGTAAAACAATCTAGAAAACACTATAGTGTGATCTCAAAAGAACCTATGCCCGTCAGATGCACCCGATCAGATGCACCCTAGTAGGAGTCCATACCACTTTGACGAGTTAACCGATGGGGTAGGGGCAAACCCCCCATGGTTGCCCTGGTTTTGGACCGAAACGGGGAGCCACGGGGACACGACCTCTACCGAGATTCTTCTCAAAGTGGGATGTTTTCTGTGAGCGTGTGCCCTAGGGTGAGCGTCTCGCTCACTACGCGGGCAAGATGCCTGCACTCGAATGTTCTAGCCCTGAGTTTACTCGCCATTATGCCGCCTTGGGATCGTCGCTTTTCCTTTGCTTTACTGATTATGCTGATTCCGATCGGGATTGGAACCAAGGTCTATACTGGCCCCTTAGCAGGCTGGATTGGGGGCTATGGGGGCGATATTCTCTATGAAATTGCCTGGATAGCCCTGGTTATGCTGCTGAATCCCCGTTTACCCCTCACTCCGACCTGCCTTTGGGTTTTTGGCCTCACAAGCTTGGGGGAGTTTTCCCAACTGTGGCATCCCGTTTGGCTGGCTCCCTTTCGGGCGAGCCTGTGGGGACGTTTATCCCTGGGTTCGACCTTTAGTTGGGCTGATTTTCTTTGCTACGGGCTGGGGAGTGGCTTGGGTTGGTTGCTCTTTTGGGGCTATCATGGCGGGATCGATCGGCGTTAGTTAAGCAAAAATCGGGGCAACCACGGGGGAATTGCCCCTACCGCTGATATGCCTCTGTTTGGACAAAAATCGGGGCAACCACGGGGGGATTGCCCCTACCCATTGGCCTTAATCAAGAATTTCCTCTTCCTAACCTGGATATACGCCCCGATATATGCCTTTCTGTTACTAGCTCTTTGTTACTAACCCTCTTTCTCAACCTCCTATGGCTAACCGCTCTACCTTTGAACCTAGCCCCGTTTTACCCCTAGATTCCTATAATCAAGCCCTGCTCGACCATGTTGCCCCCTCAGACTGGCAAAATCCCACTCCTGCGGCCTGTTACGATCTGGTGGTGATTGGGGCGGGGACAGCGGGCTTAGTGGTGGCAGCGGGGGCGGCGGGATTGGATTTGGGCTTGAAGGTGGCCTTGATTGAGCGGCATTTGATGGGGGGGGACTGCCTGAATGTGGGCTGTGTGCCGTCTAAGTGTGTGATTCAGTCGGCGCGGGTTGTGGGCCAAATCCGCCATAGCCAAAGCTTGGGGATTGATCCCCTGGGGCCGGTGGTGAACTTTGGGCGGGTGATGGAGCGGATGCGCCAAGTGCGATCGGGCATTAGCCACCATGATTCAGCCCAGCGCTTTCGGGGTTTGGGAGTGGATGTGTTTCGCGGAATGGGGCAGTTTCTTGGCTCTGGTCAAGTTCAGGTGGGGGAGCAGGTGCTGACCTATAAAAAAGCCGTGATTGCAACGGGAGCTAGGGCTTTACAGCCAGAAATCCCCGGTTTAGTCGAAGCAGGATTTTTAACCAACGAGACGGTTTTTAACCTAACGGAGGCTCCGAAACGGTTAGCAGTCATCGGGGGCGGGCCGATCGGCTGTGAACTGGCCCAAGCGTTTCAAAACCTAGGCTCCCAGGTGGTGTTACTGCACCGGGGCAGTCAGGTGCTGCACAAAGAAGATCCCGATGCAGCGGCGATCGTCCAAGCCCACCTCCAAGCCGATGGGATTCAGGTGGTGCTGAACAGCCAGGTGCAAGGGGTTGCAGCCACGCCAGAGGGGAAAGTGATCACCTACCGCAGTCATGACCCCAGCGACGATCGGGAGCAAACCGTTACCGTAGACGAGATCCTAGTGGGGGCGGGGCGGGTGCCCAATCTGGAGGGATTGAACTTGGAGGCGGTGGGCGTGGCCTACGATCGGCGCGGGGTCCAGGTCAACGACTATTTACAAACCACCAATCCCAACATCTATGCGGCGGGGGATATTTGCATGGACTGGAAATTTACCCATGCTGCCGATGCTGCTGCCCGCATTGTCCTTAAAAATACGCTATTTTCGCCCTTGGGCCTGGGTCGCGCCAAGCTCAGCAGCCTGGTTATGCCCTGGGTGACCTATACCACCCCAGAGGTCGCCCATGTGGGGCAAGATGAGCGGGAGTTACGTCAGCGGGGGATTGAGTTCAAGACGATTAAAATTGACTTTAAGCAGGTCGATCGGGCGCTAGCGGATGGCGAAACCGAGGGGTTTGTCAAAATCCATTACCCAGCGGGATCGGACCAGATTTTGGGGGCGACGATCGTGGCAACCCATGCTGGGGAGATGATTAGTGAGATTACGACGGCGATCGTCCATAAAATCGGCCTCAGTAAGCTCTCAACGGTGATTCACCCCTATCCCACCCAAGCGGAAGCCATCAAAAAAGCCGCCGATGCCTATCGCCGCACCCTCTTAACCCCCAAAACCAAAGCTTTTCTCAAGTTCCTGACCCGTTTCGCCTGAAAATGAGGCAAAGTAGTAGTCTTCTATAAAGTCCGATATAAGTCCGACATAGATACCGCAGAACTCCAGCACCCTTGCCCTTAATTTGTATTAATCTTGTCTAAGATTCAACTATCAAGATCTTTGAGTTCAAGCTCTTAGTCCTTAAGTTTTAGAGCTAATTTATAAAGAGATTTTTAAGGTGGACCGAGGATCCCCAAGAAG